>JBBSQO010000130.1:0-6275 GCA_038244025.1 Propionibacteriales bacterium | reverse complement strand
GGCGTAGCTGAACACACGGCCGAGCAGCATCTTGTCCGGGGACAGCCCGATGCCGGGCACGAGCGCGGACGGGTCGAACGCCGCCTGCTCGATCTGGGCGAAGAAGTTCTCCGGGTTCTTGTTCAGGGTCATGGTGCCGACCTTGATCAGTGGGTAGTCGGCATGCGACCAGATCTTGGTCAGGTCGAAGGGGTTGAAGCGGTAGGTCTTCGCCTCCTCGTACGGCATCACCTGCACCGACAGGGTCCAGCTCGGGTGGTCCCCACGCTCGATCGTCTCGAACAGGTCGCGACGATGGAAGTCCGAATCCGAACCAGCCACCGCCGAAGCCTCCGCGTTGGAGAAGAACTCCATCCCTGCTCGGTATGGAAGTGGTACTTCACCCAGAACTTCTCCCCCGCCTCATTCACCCACAGGTACGTGTGCGAGCCGTACCCGTTCATGTTCCGCCAGCTCCGCGGCAGCCCCCGGTCTCCCATCACGTACGTCACCTGGTGGGCCGACTCGGGGTTGAGGGTCCAGAAGTCCCACTGCATGTTGTTGTCCCGCAATCCGGAGTCGGGCAGGCGCTTCTGGCTGCGGATGAAGTGGGGGAACTTCATCGGATCACGGAGGAAGAACACCGGGGTGTTGTTCCCGACCAGGTCATAGTTGCCCTCGGTGGTGTAGAACTTTATCGAGAACCCGCGAACGTCCCGCCAGGTATCGGGGCTGCCCAGCTCACCGGCGACGGTCGAGAACCGGATCAGCATGTCAGTGGACGTGCCCTGCTGGAACAGCGCGGCTTTGGTGTACTGCGAGACGTCCTCGCTCGTCTCGAAGACGCCGAACGCACCGGAGCCCTTGGCATGCGGCTGGCGCTCGGGCACCTTCTCCCGGTTGAAGTGGGCCATCTGCTCGATGAAGTGCACGTCGTGCAGCAACAGCGGCCCGTTCGACCCGACGGTAAGCGAGTGACGATCGCTCGGCGCCGAGGCCCCGGAGCCGGTGGTCGATCCCTGAGCTGCTGGATAGTCAGGCTGGGTTGGTCGATTGTCAGAGTGCGACATTCTCCTCTTTCTGGTGGTTCATGGTGGTGGACGAAGAGATCCGGGAAGACGGACCGGTCTGGGAAGTAACAGGGGTCTGGGAAGTAGCAGCGGCCTGGGAAGCCGAACAGCTGCGGCACAAGCCCCAGAACGTCACCTCGGCCTCGTCGACAACGAAGCCCGGAGCCAGCCGGTGAAGCGGCTCGGTGGCGAGGCAGGGTGCTGGACCGGTGGCACAGTCGATGTCGGTCACGGTGCCGCATTGCCGACACACCAGGTGATGGTGATTATCACCGATCCGCAGCTCATATCGTGCCGGCGAGCCGGCCGGCTGGATCCGACGCACCAGGCCGTGGCTGGTCAACGTATTGAGCACGTCATAGATGGCCTGGGTGGAGACCTGGAGATTCTCCCGCACCCGGCCGAGCACAGTCTCGGCGGTCGCATGTGGAAATATCGTCAGCGCTGCCAGGACCGCCAGTCGCGGCTTGGTCACGCGCAGACCGTGGCCATGGAGTACGGCGGCTGGATCAGCTTCCATGAAACCGAGCCAATCACCCTTTCTGGAATGAGTCAAAAAAGGATGCCGGCGGTCAAGCCCTCAGGCCGTCATGCTGGTCAGGCCGTCATGCTGGTCAGGCCGTCAGGCCGTCAGGCCGTCAGGCCGTCAGGCCCAGAATCGACTCGATGCCGACCGTCAATCCGGGCCTGGCCCCAACAGCGCGGACTGCCGCCAGCACCCCCGGCATGAACGACGTCCGGTCCAGCGAGTCATGCCGGAGGGTGAGCGTCTCCCCCTCGGTCCCGAACAGCACCTCCTGGTGTGCCACCAGACCACGGAGCCGGACACTGTGGACCCGGATGCCGTCGGCGATCGCCCCCCGGGCGCCCGGCTGCTCCTGCACGGTCGCATCAGGCGGAGCCGCCAGCCCGGCCTGCTCCCGGGCGACCGCTATCCTCTCAGCGGTCATCGCAGCGGTCCCCGACGGTGCATCCGCCTTGTCCGGGTGATGCAGCTCGATAATCTCGACGCTTGGATAGAACGCCGCAGCCTGCTCGGCGAAGTGCATCATCAGCACGGCACCGATGGAGAAGTTGGCGGCGACCAGCACGGCAGTCTGGCCGCCGCCCAGCTTCCTGCGGACGGCGCCCAGCCGCTCGGTGGTGAAGCCGGTGGTACCGACCACCGCGTGGATGCCATGCGCAATGCACCAGTCGAGATTGGCCAGCACCGCATCGGGATGGGTGAAGTCCACCACCACATCGCACGCCTCGGCCGACGCCCGGTCATCGCCCTGGTCGATGGCTGCCACCAGCGCCAGATCCTCGGCCGCCTCGACGGCCTGGCACACCTCAGTGCCCATCCGCCCCTTGGCACCAAAAACGGCTACTTTTCTCACATTGCTCCCCTGCCCGGTCAGTGCAACAGACCCTAGTACCTCACCGCCGGTCAAGCCTCGGTCACGTTGACGAGAAAAGAATCTCATTACGGAGCGCGGAACCTTCACCACTGCGGCTCGGCACGCCTGAAACTCAGGCCCAGGCACTTTCCACGCTCCGTAATCAGGTTTTCGCGCATTCTCAGCCTCGACTTAGTCAGGTGGAGCATGATGGGGGGATGCACATCGCTCGCCGCGAGGGCCGGAAGTCGCTCCGCTCTTCGAAGACATCTCTGCTGCGCTGGACCGTGCCGCTACTGGCGGCCCTGCTGCTGGTAGCCGGTGGGATCGGGGTCACCTCGGTCTCCGCCTCGGCCGAACCCGCGTTGCCGGCCCGGACCGCCCGTCAGCTGTTGGTCGATGTCCAGCAGGCCCGGGTGGCAGGCCTTTCCGGCACGGTGGTGGAAAAGGCTGACCTCGGTATCCCGGATCTGCCCGGCGTTGGTGGTGCCGACAGCTCCAATCTCCGCTCCCTCATCTCCGGCACGCACACCATGCGTGTCTGGTACGCCAGCCCGGACAAAACGCGGGTCGCGCTGCTCGGCGACCTGGGCGAGTCCGACGTGGTCCAGAACGGCGACAGTGTCTGGACCTGGTCCAGCAAGGACAACACCGCCCACCACAGTGTGATTGGCAAGAGCACCCCGAAGCACGGCAACCACCAGACGTCGCGACCGGCCGAGCTGCCGAAAACGCCGCAGCAGGCCGCGGATGCCGCGTTGCAGGCAATCGACGCCAGTACCCAGGTATCGGTGGCGGCCAACACCACAGTGGCCGGACGCTCGGCGTATGAGCTGGTGCTAAAGCCACGCGACGCCGGCTCGCTCGTGGCGCAGGTCCGGATCGCCGTCGACGGTGTCACGCATGCGCCACTGCGGGTCCAGGTGATGTCGACCCACACCTCCAGCCCCGCCCTGGAGGTCAGCTTCACGAAGGTCGACTTCACCCGGCCGGCCGACTCACGCTTTGAGTTCACCCCGCCCCCGGGCGCCAAGGTGACCGAGGCTAAGCCGGGCACCGCGGGCAGCCACCAGAAGGCGCCTGGTGACAGGGCACAAAAGCACCAGCTGCCCGCCACCCGGCCTACCGATCGTCAGGCCACCAAGATCATCGGCCACGGCTGGAGCACGGTCGTCGTCCAGCAGCTGCCGGCCAGCATGAAATCCGGCACGTCGGCCGGCCCGGCTGAGGTGCAGCAGGTGCTGAACGCACTGCCCCCCGTGTCCGGATCTTGGGGATCGGGCCGGCTGTTGTCCGGAACACTCTTCTCCGTCTTGATCACCGACCGCGGTCAGCTGGTGGCCGGGGCAGTCGCACCGAGTGCCCTTTACACCGCACTGGGCAGCAGGTGAGACGACCCGGTGCAGGCCCAGGTGCTGAGCCCGGAGGCTGACATCGAGCCGCGCCAGCGGAGCACCCGAGCGGCCGTCAGTTCGCATGCGCTGACCAAGTCGTTTGGCAGCCAGGTAGCGGTGAACGCGCTGGATATCGAGGTGCCGACCGGATCCGTGTACGGCTTCCTCGGCCCGAACGGCTCCGGCAAGACGACCACCATCCGGATGCTGCTTGGTCTGATCCGGCCGGACGCCGGCGAGCATGAGCTGCTCGGCCTGCCGATGCCGGCTCGGTCCGGCGAGGTACTTGGCCGAGTTGGGTCGCTGGTGGAGGGCCCTGCCTTCCATCCGTACCTGTCCGGGCGGGCCAACCTGGCTCGACTGGACGCCGCTGACCGGCGGGCCGACCCAAGGACCGCTCGCGCGAGGATCGACGTGGCTCTGGACCGGGTGGGGCTGATGGCTGCCGCTCAGAAACGCTACCGGGCCTACTCGCTCGGCATGCGGCAACGGCTGGCGATTGCGGCGGCGCTGCTGGAGCCCAGGGAGCTACTGATCCTCGATGAACCGACGAATGGTCTGGACCCGCAGGGCACTCGTGAGGTTCGCTCGCTGATCGGGTCGCTGGCCGCCGATGGCACTACGGTGCTCATCTCCAGCCACCTACTGTCTGAGGTTGAGCAGATCTGCAGCCACCTCGGGGTGATGCAGGCCGGCCACCTGGTGGCTCAGGGTTCGGTGGCTGAGGTCCGATCTGGTGGTGACCACCGGGTCAGCGTCGATACCGACCGCGTAGAAGACGCGGCCAGGACGCTGGCCGAGCTGGGGGTAACCGGTCTGCAGCAGTCCCCCGGGCGCGTCCACGGGACACTGGGCGAGGTGTCGGTGCCCGGCATCGTTCCCGCCCTGGTCCGCGATGGTGTGCCGGTGCTTGGTTTCGCCATCAGCCGGCAGAGCCTGGAGGATCTGTTTGTCGAGCTGACCGGGGAGGGTTTCGATGTCAGCGGCTGAGACGGCAACGACTGATCGTCTGGACACCGCTCACGGGGGTGCCGGGCTGCTCTCCACGCGCTTTCTGGTCTCGGAGCTGATGGTGATCTTTGGCCGCCGGCGCAACCAGATCGGGCTCGGCGTGCTGGCCCTGATCCCGGTGCTGATTGCGGTCGCCGTGAAGATTGCTGCCCCCGGTAATGAGCATGGCGGTCCGGACTTCGTCTCGGCCATCACCGGTAACGGGATCTTCGTCGCCCTGGCCGCCCTCACCATCGAGCTCGCGGTCTTCCTGCCGCTTGCGGTGGCCGCCATTTCCGCCGACGCGATCGCGGGTGAGGCCAATCTCGGTACCTTGCGTTACCTGTTGACCGTGCCGGTCGGCCGGAGCCGGCTGCTGGCCGTCAAGTACGCCGCGGTGGTGATCTTCGCCCTGGTCGCCAGCTGGCTGGTTGCCGTGGTCGGGGTGATCATCGGCGCTGCCCTCTTCGGGACCGGCCCGATGACGTTGCTGTCCGGCACTCAGATCGGAGTAGCTGCCGCCCTTGGCCGGCTCTTCCTCACCACGCTCTATCTCGCCGTCGGCTTCGCTGCGCTAGGAGCGA
This sequence comes from Propionibacteriales bacterium, assembly GCA_038244025.1. Classification (GTDB taxonomy): domain Bacteria; phylum Actinomycetota; class Actinomycetes; order Propionibacteriales; family Propionibacteriaceae; genus Microlunatus. The sequence goes on along the minus strand of JBBSQO010000130.1, from coordinate 879 downwards.
TCGGGATTTTCATCTCCACCCTGACCGAACAACCGATCGCCGCCACCATCGCCATCGTGATCATCAACCTACTGAGCTTCACCCTCGACTCGATCCCGCAGCTCGGCTGGTTGCATCCATGGTTGTTCACCCACTGGTGGACCTCCTTCGGCGACCTGTTCCGCGACCCGATCGTCTGGGACGGGATCATCCACGGCCTGCTGACAGCCGCCGGCTACATCATCGTCTTCTGGCTGGCCGCCTGGGCCCGGTTCTCCACCAAGGACATCACCAGCTGACGCCGGCCGTTTCTTTGAGTTCGCTGGCACGTGGCCGGTAACCCCGCTCGCTGCGGTGAAATGCGTCGTCGGCTACAGGTGACTCAGCTCCAGATGACCCGCACACCAGGGAACGCACGGAAGGCACTGTCGCCGGTGACCAGCGCGCTCGAGGTGAGCACGCTTTGAGCGGCCAGAATCCGATCGAACGGATCCCGATGGCTCCAGTCGAGCTGCCCGGCAACCAGAGCGTGATGACTCGTGATGGGCAGCTCCACCGCACCGAGTTGACGAAGGTTATCCAGATAGGCGAGCAGGATCGGCCCGGCATCTGGCAACTTGCCTATCCGGTGCTTGGTGGCGATCTCCCAGGCCGTCGCTGCCGACACCTGAAGCTGATGTGAGGGATCCCGGACGATGGCAGCCACGGACGCAGGAATCCGCTCCGGGTCGCGCAATGCCCACAGCAGCACGTGAGTATCCAGCAGGAGTCTCACTCGCCACTCCACATCCGCAATTCTTCCTCCGGCAGTGGCTCGAAGAAGGCATCGGGAATCGGGCCGCCGGGCACGAACCCCAACTCGCGTAACGGCGGCTGGCCGAGTGGCGAAAGACGAGCGAT
>JBBSQO010000129.1:0-6300 GCA_038244025.1 Propionibacteriales bacterium | reverse complement strand
CTAACCGAGCGAACCTGACTGGTGACCTGGCTCATCAGTCCATTCCCGGTGCTCAGCTGGTCTAGACCCTCGACCAGCAGCAACAAGCCGCCCGGAACCGTCCACGCCGCGGTCCTCATCGGCGGTGATCACCGCGTACTCATAACCCAGAGATGTCTGATCCTCGAAGTCTCGTTCCACGGGGCCACCATGAACGATGGCTATCGCGCGGTGGACCGAGCCCTGGAACATTGGCCGACCACCCTGGTTGTCTTCAACGACCTGGTCGCGCTCGGCGCCTGTGCCCGGCTGCAGGAGGTGCGTCTTCAGGTGCCCGGGGATCTCTCAGTGACCGGTTCCGACGACATCCCGTTCGCCCGCTATGCCAAGCTGGCGATGACTACGGTACACAATCCGACTGACGAACTAGGCCGCTGGGCTGGCAACTGCTCCACCCTCGACCGACGTATTGGCTCGACCGACGTATTGGGTCTTGACCGGCTTACTGGCTCGATCGACGTATTGGGTGGGGACTTGACCGGCGTGGGGACGGCGCGGCTGGCGTAACCCAAAGAGGCGTTCCGACACCTTCTGAGGGCGACTGTTAGCGTTAGCGGCCGGCCGGAGCCAGCCCCAGCTGCTTGCCGAGCAGGCCACGGCCGCGGGTACCGAGCTGATCGGCCAGGGCATTCAAGGCCCGGGCAGCCGGTCGGTCCGGGGCAGCGACCACGATCGGTACGCCATCATCGCCACCGGCCCGCAGCTGCGGATCGAGCGGCACCCGAGCTAGCACCTCGATGGGATAGCCGAGCCTCTTGGAAAGCGTCTTGGCCACCTCATCGCCGCCACCGGAGCCGAAGAGATCTATCCGATGCTCGGTCCCGCAGTGCGGACAGGTAGTGGCCAACCAGGCCATGTTCTCGACGATTCCTAGTACCCGCTGGTTCATCATCGAGGCCATGGTTCCCGCCCGCTCGGCCACCTCGGCCGCAGCCTGCTGCGGGGTGGTCACCACCAGCACTTCGGCATTCGGCAGCTTTTGGCCGAGCGAGATGGCGACATCGCCGGTTCCCGGTGGCAGGTCTAGCAGCAGGAAGTCCAGGTCACCCCAGTAGACGTCGGCCAGCATCTGGGTCAGGGCACGGTCCAGGATCGGACCGCGCCAGGCGACCACCTGGTCACGCCGCGGCTTCAGCATGCCTATGGAGATCACCTTCATGCCGTTGGTCGGCACCGGCATGATCATGTCCGACACCGAGGTGGGACGGGCGTCGGCCACGCCCAGCATGGCCGGGATGGAATGACCATAGACATCAGCGTCCAGGACGCCGACCGTACGTCCGGCACGGGCCAGTGCCAGCGCCAGGTTGACGGTGACCGACGACTTGCCGACGCCGCCCTTTCCCGACGCCACGGCAATGACCTGGGTCAGCGAGTCCGCTCGGGCAAAGGGAATCTCCCGCTCCGCCTGGCCGCCCTTCAACAGTTCACGCAAGCCCTTGCGCTGCTCATCGGACATCACCCCCAGGTCGACCTGCACCTGGATGACACCGGGCACGCCCATCGCGGCCGCGGTGACGTCACGGCGCAAGGTGTCCTTCAGTGGGCAGCCGGAGATGGTGAGCAGGATCTCTACTCGTACCCGGCCGTCATCGTAGGCGTCGATGGCCTTGACCATGCCCAGCTCGGTGACCGGCCGTTTGATCTCTGGGTCCTTGACCGATCCAAGGGCTGTATAAATTGGGCTCAGGAGGGGATGATTGGGCGTCGTTGTCTCATGGTCGGGCACGTTGTCAGCCTAGTAAGGGTGGCAACCGAACCGAAATCTCCCACTGCCGCGTACCCGCAGCCGCTGAGGCTCCAAAGACCTCCAGCCGGCCGGTCAGCTGGCCCGTTCATCGGAGGAGTCCAGCTCGGCCAGCATCCCGCGCAGCTCGTTGCGCAGCTCATTGCGGACGTAGTCACGGGTAGCCAGCTCGCCCACCAGCATCCGCAGACCCGCGATCTCACGGGCCAGGAAGTCCATGTCGGCCCGGCTCTGGGCCGCCTGCTCACGGTCGCGTTCCACACTCACCCGGTCCCGGGCCTCCTGCCGGTTCTGGGCCAGCAAGATCAACGGCGCGGCATAGCTGGCCTGGGTGGAGAAGGCCAGGTTGAGCAGGATGAACGGGTACGGATCCCACCTCCCGACCAGGCCGACAACGTTCAGCGAGATCCAGACGATCACGAAGACAGTCATCCAGCCGATGAACTTGGCCGTGCCCATAAAGCGGGCGAAGCCCTCGGCAAACCGGCCTACGGTGTCGCGTTCCAGCTTGATCCGTGGCAGCGCCGATCGTTTCCGGCGGCCGGGCGTGCTCAGCCGGTTCGGGTCCAGCTCACCCTTGGCCATTGCGCACCTCGTCCCGGACCTCAGGCGTCTGGTTCGGGCTCTGGGTTGTCTCCGCGTCCGCTAAGCGCTCCGACAACTGGTCTAGCTGGCGACCTCGCCAGTCCTCGGGCAGCACATGGTCGAGCACATCGTCGACCGTGATGGCCCCGATCAGTCGCTGCTCGTCATCAACGACCGGGGCATTGACCATGTTGTAGGTGGCGAAATAGCGCGCCACCTCATTGATGCCGGCCTTGTCGGTGAGCGGTACCGGCTCGGTGTCGACCAGTGCGGAGACCAGGGTCGATGGGGGCTCTCGGAGCAGCCGCTGGATATGCACGCCGCCGAGGAACCGGCCGGTCGGTGTTTCCAGCGGTGTCCGGCAGACGTACACCATGCACGCCATGGATGGGGTCAGGTCCTCGTTGCGGACCCGGGAGAGCGCGTCCGCGACGGTGGCGTCATGCGGCAAGATCACCGGCTCGGGGGTCATCATGCCACCGGCGGTGAACTCCTCATAGTTGAGCAGCCGCCGTACGTCCTTCGCATCATCCGGCTGCATCCGGCCCAGCAGCTCCTCGGCCCGGTCCGGGGCCAGCTCGGAGATCAGGTCCGCGGCGTCATCGGGATCCATCTCCTCCAAGATGTCGGCGGCGCGTTCGGTATCCAGGGTGGAGATCAGCTGGATCTGTTCCAGCGCCGGCAGCTCCTCCATCGCATCGGCCAGCTTCTCGTCATCCAGTGCGGAGGCAACCTCGGCCCGCCGCTCGGGGGTCATGTCATGCAGCTCCCGGGCCACGTCCGCGGCTTTCATGTCCTCCATCCTGGCGACCAGCTGGTCGGTTCCCTGACCGCGGCCGACCAGGAAGTCCGCGATCACCGACCAGTCCACGATGGTGATGTGGCCGCGGCGGCCGAACCGCCGTACGTTGGCGGCGTCGCGAAGTGCCACCTCCGACAGCTCCCAGTCGCGGGACCGGATCGGTCGCATCGCGATGTCGAAGATCACCGAGGGGCCGGCGCTGTCGCGGCGCCGAACGCTGGAGTCGAACAGGTCCTCGATCACCAGGGTTTCGCTCTCCCAGCTGACGAACCTTTTGGTATTCACCACCCCGGAGATGACGACTTGGACTGCGTCGATACTGATCACCCGTACCATCGGGATGAAGATTCGCTGCCGGGCGAAGAGGGAGACGACCAGACCCTTGGCCCGCGGCGCCCGGCCGCCGGTGCGCAGCTGGACGACGACGTCACGTACTTTGCCGATCTGGTCGCCGCCGGTATCCACCACCGGCAAGTCCTGGATCCTGGAGATGAAGACCGAAGTCGATGCGCCACTCACGGAGCGAGATTAGCGCGGATCCGCCTCGGCAGGTGTCGAGACACCGCCGCTCCACCAATGGTCCTTCATCGTCACCGGTGAGGTTAAGACGGTCCAAACTGTTTGGCCGGTAAATCATTGGGGTATGCAGTAAGTTACGGTTTAAGTCTCACCGAATTTTGAATCTCACCGAATGGAGTCAACATGACGAGTTCCACCAGCACGCCCGAACCGCGTGATCCAAGGGGCCCGGCTGTGCCCGAGGGGCCGGAAGGAGCCCAACCGGCCGGAGAGCCTGGTCCAGCCGAGGACTTCGTGCCGCCCGACACAGGCTATTCCTCGACCGGAGCCTTCCCGGAGACCGGTAGTGCTGCGGGTACGGGCGACTATTCCCAGGGCAGCGGCTATTCTCAGCAGTCAGGCGACTATGTCGAAACGTCACCGCCGTCGTCGTTTGGTGATCATTCCACCGCCGACGTGGCCAAGGATGAGGCAGCCAATGTGAAGGGCCAGGCCGCCGACTCTGGAAAGCAGGTGGCCGGTGTGGCCAAGGAGGAAGCCGGCAACGTCGCCGCCGAGGCGGGGCAACAAGCCAAAGACCTGCTCCACCAGACCGCTGGCGAGGTCAGCGACCAGGCCCATCAGCAGCAACAACGACTGGCCGGTAGCGTGCACTCGCTGGCCGACGAGCTCGGCTCGATGGCCTCGGCATCCGACCAGTCGGGACCGATGACCGATCTAGTTCGGCAAGGAGCCGACAAGGGAAGTGAGCTGGCACGTTGGCTGGAAAATCGTCAGCCGGGCGAGCTGCTCGATGATGTCAGGTCCTTTGCCCGTCGCCGTCCGATGGCCTTCCTGGCCGGAGCGGCACTGGCCGGGGTCGTCGCCGGCCGGCTGACGAAGGGGCTAGCCGCTGACTCCGGCCACGGGTCGCGCACGTCCACCTCAGGCCGGTCTCCACAGCGGCTGCAGCAAACCAGCACGAGGGCTCCCGCCTCGTTGGTGGATGAGGTCCCCACCCAGGGGGACAGTTTGACCTACAGCGCTGCCGCCGATGACGACAGGCTGGCCGGGTCGCCCGCTGCGGAAGACCGAGTGGCGGGGTCGCCGTATGAGCCTTACCAGGACTCAGCACTGCCGTCGGCACCCCGGGATGATGTGAACCGATGACAGATCCGTACGCCAACCCCACCCAACCCAACGCAGCGCACACGGCTCACACAGCGCCGTTCGACGAGACGCGACCCCAGACTGCACAGCCCCCAACTGTCCAGCGGGGCGAGGACCGCCGTTCCATCGGTGACCTGCTGGGAGACGTCACCCGCGACATTTCCACGCTGATGCGCCAGGAAGTCGCCCTGGCCAAGGCCGAGGTCAAGCAGTCAACCTCCCGGGCCGGTAAAGGGGCCGGCATGCTGGCCGGCGCTGGAGTGGCCGGCCTGCTGTTCCTGGTGTTCTTGTCCGTCGCGGCCTGGTGGGCGCTGGGACATGTCACCGGCCGCGGCTGGTCCGGTCTGATCGTGGCCGTCGTCTGGGCCATCATCGCTGGCATCCTGGCCATGATGGGCAAGAAGGAAATGCAGAAAGTCAAGGGTCTGCCGGAGACAACCGACAGCGTAGGCAAGATACCGAATGCACTTAAAGGCCAAGAGGAGAACAACCGATGACTGACAATCCCGACGAGATCCGCGCCGACATTGAGCGGACCCGCGCCAACCTGAGCTATGACGTGGACAGCCTGGGTGATGAGGCAAATCCGAGGAATATTGCCAAGCGGCAGGTGGAAAAGGCGAAGGACAAGACGATGGGAGTCAAGGATCGAATCATGGGCTCTGCCTCGGACGCCCGCGGCTCGGTCGGCGATACCGCCTCATCGGTCGGTGACGCGGTGTCGGACGCACCCGACAGGCTTCGTCAGCAGGCTCAGGGAAACCCGTTGGCTGCCGGGCTGATCGCCTTCGGTGCCGGGTTGCTGGTCGCCTCGTTGTTCCCGGCGTCGCAAAAGGAGGAGCAGGTGGCCGGCGCGGTGAAAGAGCACGCCGAACCGTTGAAGCAGCAGGTCACTGACATCGCCAAGGACGCGGCTGACAACCTCAAACAACCTGCCCAGGATGCGGTTGAATCGGTTAAGTCGACGGCCACTGACGCGGCCCAGTCGGTGAAGGACGAAGGCTCGTCGGCTGCCCAGGATGTGCAGGGCCAAGCCCAGCAATCCAAGCAGACAGTCCAAGAGGACCGTAACGCCTGATCGAGGGTGAAGCCGGTAGCCGCTCAGGTGAGAATCGGAGCGGCTACCGGTGAGTAGTCTGGTTGAGTTTTCGGGCCGCCGTTGAGCCCCACCGCGTCAGCCGACGATGCCACCACGAGTGCAGCCGCTCGCCTGCAGCATGGCCGTCGATGATTTGTCCTGCTGGCTGGCCAGGAGGCGCGTCGGGAAGCAGCCGAGAAGTGATCCCGAGCAGCCGGATCATCAATCCGGGGGCCAGACCCTGCAGGCGTACGGCAACCTTCGCCAGTGGGCTGACGATCACGATCGGCTTCCCGGCCAGCACCCCGTTGACCATCCGACGGGCGGCCCGCTTTGCATCGATGGAGATGAACGGCAGCGAGGCGGCCAGACCGAACCAGG
>JBBSQO010000128.1:0-6304 GCA_038244025.1 Propionibacteriales bacterium | reverse complement strand
GGAAAGTGACCGATCCTCGGGTCGCCTGGTAGAACCCGGTAATACAGTTGAAGGCGCTGGTCTTGCCGGCGCCATTGGGCCCGATCACAGACAGCACATCGCCCTCAAAGACATCAAAGCTCAGTCCGCTGACAGCCTTGACGCCACCGAACTGCACATGCATGTCCCTGACCTCAAGGATTGGCCCCCCAGGGATTGGTGTCGTGCTCATTCCTGACCTGCGTGGCTGGGTGCCTGGTAGGCACGTCTCTTCTCGATCTTGGAGACCCGTTCGCTGGCTTTCGATGGCCAGATCCCCTGCGGACGGAAGATCATCATCACAATCAGCAGGATGCCGAAGACGAAGTACCTCCAGTTGTCTACACCCCGCAGGAGTTCCGGCAGCAGCGACACGATCAGCGCCCCGATCACGACCCCGGGGGTGGAGCCCATGCCACCGAGCACCACCGCCATCAAGATCAGTGCGGACCACAAGAAGGTGAAGCTCATCGGGGAGACGGCGGTCTGATGCACGGCAAAGATGACTCCGGCGATGCCGCCGAACATCGCGCCACCGATGTAGGCGGCGAATTTCACCTTGTAGGTGTGGATGCCCATCGCCTCGGCCGCGTCCTCGTCCTCACGGACGAACCGCCAGGCACGGCCGAGCCGGCTGCGTCCGAGCCGGGACGAGAACAAGACCGCGACTCCGACGACAACCACGGTGACGAAGTAGATCGCGATATCGGAGCGCAGCCCGAAGTCACCGAAGTCCGGAATGCCGAAGGTGCCGTTCGGCCCACCGGTGAAGGCCAGATTGTTCGCGGTGATCCGGATGATCTCCCCGAAGCCAAGTGTCACGATGGCCAGGTAGTCGCTGCGCAACCGTAGCGTTGGACCGCCGATGATGAGGCCGGCCAGCACTGCTGCAACCAGCACTGCCGGGATCGTTGCGATGATCGGCCAGCCGAAAGTGGTGGACAAAATGCCGGAGGTATAGGCGCCGATGGCAAAGAATGCCGCATACCCAAGATCCAGCAGACCACAGTAGCCAACAACGATATTCAGCCCGACAGCGAGCATCACAAAGATCAAGGCATCGGTCGAGATGCGGATCGCATAGGAGGACGAGTTGATGAACGGGATAGCGATGGCAACAATCATCACCCCCCAGGCGAAGACCGGACTCGACATGAACCTGGAAACCGCGGTCTGGCGATGCGCCCGTTTCTTGCCTCCACGCCTGGCTGGGTCCAGGCCGGTGCCGATGCGGCCCTTGGTCGATGCTGCACGCTGTTCAACGGCGTCGACAAAACCGGAGGGGCCTTGATTTTGCTCACTCATCAGACACGCTCCGTCACTCGTTCGCCCCGCAGCCCCGTCGGTTTGACAGTCAGGAAAAGGATCAGGAAGCCGAAGGCGAAGACGTCCTTCCACTCACTGCCGAGGATTGCGGTCCCGAAGGACTCCAACAGCCCGAGCAGAATGCCGCCTAGCATGGCCCCCCGGACATTGCCGATGCCGCCGATGACAGCGGCAGTGAATGCCTTAAGCCCAATGATGAAACCCATCAGGAAGTCGATCTTGCCGTAGTAGGCACCGGCCATCACACCAGCTGCTCCGGCTAGTGCTGAGCCAATGAAGAAGGTACGCGCGATTACGCTGTCGACGTTGATGCCCATCAACAGGCAGGCTTTGGGATCTTGGGAGATGGCCCGCATGGCGCGACCCGATCTGGTCTTGTTGATCAACAGGTCCAGAGCTCCCATCAAGATGACCGCGATCAGCATCAGAACGATCTGGTTGATGGTGATCCGGGCGCCCAGCAGGTGCAGGGTCTTGCTTTCCAGCTGTACCGGGTAGACCTCCGGGTTGGGGCCGGCCAGCAGCGCCATCCCGTACTCGAGGGCGAAACTCGCCCCGACGGCCGTGATCAGCACCGACAGGCGGGGAGCCCCGCGAAGGGGCCGGTAGGCGACCCGCTCCACGATCAGCCCCGCAGTGCCGGTCAAGACCATCGCCAGGATCATGATGATCACCAGCGTCAGCAGCGAACCGGCGCCGCCGAGCAGGCCACCACCAAAGGTGAGCATGGCGAACCCGGAGAAGGCGCCCAGCATGTAGATATCGCCATGGGCAAAGTTCAGCAGCTTGATGATGCCGTACACCATCGTGTAACCGAGGGCAACGAGGGCATAGAAGGCACCCACGAACAGGCCGTTCACAATCAGCTGAATCAGATGCTCCATGAAACCCTTCTCTCCTGCTCGCATTGTTCCGCGTCGCACCCGCGCGGAACAATGCGGTCCGAACTACTTGTTGAGCACGAACTGGTTGCCCTTGACAGCCAGGATTTCGAAGCCACCGGAGGTCAGGGTGTGTTCAGGGGTGAACTTCAGCGGCCCGGAGAAGAGCTTGAACCCATCGATGTTCTCCAGGGCCTTGATAACGTCATCACCCTTGGTCGACTTGGCATTCTTGATTGCCTCGGCAGCCACCCGAACCGCGTCATAGGACTGGGTCGAGTAGGGGCCGGGATCGGCATTGAAGGCCTTCTTGTACTTGTCGATCCACGTCTGCCCACCGGGAATGGTCTGTGGTGTCTGGGTCATGGTGGCCAGCACCCCCTGGGCATTCTTCTGGCCGGCAATATCAATCAGCTTCTTGTCCACCGAGCCGTCGGCGACCATCATCGTGTCCTGGTAGCCGGCCTGGCGGAACTGCTTGATCAGCAGGCCACCCTCCTGGTAGTAACCGGTCCAATAGACGAAGTCCGGATTGGCTTTCAACGCCGCCGTCACTGCTGCCGAGTAGTCGGACTCGCCAGCCGTCACGGACTGCTGGCTCACTACCTTCAGGCCGCCGTCCTTCTTGATGTCCTCGGCAGACCTCGTCGTAATGTCCTTTGAGTACGAGGTGTTGTCATCAATCAGAGCAATCGACTTCGCGCCCTGCTTCTTCATCTGTTTGACCGCGGCCGCCGCCTGCTGGGTACCGGTGCCGTTGATCAAGAAGACGTTCGGCAGCTTCTGGTCGACCAGGTCGGTGGAGTTCGCGGCCGGGATCAGCATCGGGATGCCAGCCTTGTTGAAGATGCTCAGGGTCGGCAGGGTGGCACCGGAACAGTACCCGCCCACCGACACGTCGATCCCCTGACTGACCAGCTTCGAGGCTGCCGCCGCGGCAGTCTTCGGATCACAGGCGCCGTCCTCAACCGTCAACTTGAGCTGACGGCCAGCCACGCCACCCTTGGCATTGATCTCGTCGATGGCCAGCTGGGCACCGTTCTTCATGTAAGGCCCGATAGCCGCCGAGCTACCCGACGTGGGTGCCACCATGCCCAGCTTGATCGGACCTGACTTGTCCTTGGCGCCGCCGCCAGAATCCGAGGTCAGTCCGCCTCCGCCGCAGCCGCTCAGCCCTAGCAGCAGTGCACTGGCGGCTGCCACGCCGACGAGGAAGCGAGAACTTTTCAACACCATTGTCTTACTCCATTTCTCACAATTTATAGGTCATTATGTAAACCGGTCGTTGGGTAAACCGGCTGTCAAATGAGTCGGTCGCTAGACTGGGCGCCACGCTGCAGAGGGCACCAACGCAACGTGACATTGCACTCCTGACCCCATCCAACAGGCTGACCCCGTCAAACAGGTTAACCGGCCAACGGGACAGTGCTGGACATAACGTGCAGTTGTGTCCAAACGTTAATAATTGTTCCGGCGCTCCTCCTTCAGGCTGGGTACTTACAGCAGGAACCCTGCCGGGAATGGGTCCTCGGGATCGAGCATGTACTGCGCCGTGCCGGTCACCCAGGCCCGACCGGTGACGGAGGGGACAACGGCGTCAAAGCGACCCACGGTCGTCTCCGCCACCAGCCGACCAGTGAATTGGCTGCCGATGAAGGACTCGTTGACGAACTCGGCGCCGAGTTCAAGCAGCCCCCGGTAGTACAGCTGGGCCATCCGGGCACTCGTCCCGGTACCGCACGGTGACCGGTCGAACCAGCCCGGGTAGATCGCCATCGCGTGCCGGGAGTGCCGGGCCGTCGAGCCGGGCGCCTCCAGGTAGACGTGATGACAGATGTTGATCTCTGGGTTCTCCGGGTGGACGACCGGGTTCTGCTCGTTGATCGCTGCCATGATCGACAGGCCCGCACCAAGCATCCGAGCCTTGTTCTTGTGGTGGTAGCTGATGTCGAGCTGAGCAAGCTTGACGAAGGCGTAGAAGTTGCCGCCATAGGCGATGTCGTAGCCCACTGGGCCCAGCCCGGCCACCTCCACTTTTTGGTCCAGCGCATAAACGAACGACGGAACATTCGTGATCGTCACCGACTTGGCGGCGCCATTGTCGACCAGCACCTCGGCCACCACCAGCCCAGCTGGGGTGTCGAGGCGGATCACCGTGACCGGCTCGACCACCTCCACCATCCCGGTCTCCACCAGTACGGTTGCCACCCCCATGGTGCCGTGACCACACATCGGCAGACAGCCGGAGACTTCGATATAGAGGACACCGACATCAGCGTCGGGGCGAGTCGGCGGTTGCAGGATGGCGCCCGACATCGAAGCGTGGCCGCGCGGCTCGTACATCAGCAAGGTCCGTACGTCATCACGATCGGCGAGAAAGTTCTGCCGCCGCTCGAACATGGTGGCGCCGGGCAGCACTCCGATGCCGCCGGTGATCACCCGGGTCGGCATCCCCTCGGTGTGGGAGTCGACCGCGGAAAAGATGACCTTGCTACGCATGGCAGCTCACTTGAGGCCGGCGTCAATGCACGCCTGAGTGGCCTTTCGGACGGTGTCCTCGGTCTCCGGCAGCATCGGTTGCCGAGGTGGGCGGCAGCTGCCGCCGGTACGGCCGATCATGTCCTGACCCAGCTTGATGGCCTGGATGAACTCCGTCCTCGAGTCCCAGCGGAGTAGTGGATGCAGCTGGCGGTAGAGCGGCACCGCCTTTTGCAGGTCACCGGCGACGGAGGCGGTGTACAGATCGAGGCAGGCCTTCGGGAACACCTGCGGGTAACCGGAGACCCAGCCCTTGGCGCCGGCAATGGCCACCTCGAGAACGGTGTCGTCGGTGCCGATCATCAGGTCGAGCTCGGGTGCCAGCTCGCTGACCTCATAGCAGCGACGGACATCGCCGGAGAACTCCTTGACGCCGACGATCAAGCCCTCCTGGCTCAGTTTGGCCAGCAGCTGCGGGGTGAGGTCGACCTTGGTGTCGATCGGGTTGTTGTAGGAGGTGACCGGCAGTCCCACGCTGGCGATGAGCTCGTAGTGTTCCAGGATGGAGCGCTCGTCGGCCGGGTAGGCGTTCGGCGGCAGTGCCATCACGGCCTGACAGCCGAGATCCTTGGCCACCTGGGCATGTCGCTTCGACTCCAGCCCGCTGTAGGCGCCGATCCCCGGCATTACGGTGAACCCTTCGGGGGCTGCGTTGACCGCGGTCTCGACCACCTTGTCCCGCTCTTGGAGAGTCAGCGACTGGTACTCGCCGAGCGATCCGTTGGGCGTCACCCCGTGGCAGCCGTTCTCCGCTAGCCAGGCAATGCTTTCCGCGTAGGCGTCGTAGTCGATGCTGAGGTCCTCGTTGAACGGAAGGCTGGCGGCAACCAGTACGCCATGCCATGGTTTTCTCTGAGACATCTGTACTCCTTGTTCCATCACACTTGGTTCCGACCGGCTGGTCAACCCAGCATTCTGCTCGTCAGCCTAAGCCCATTTCCAGCAATGTACAATATTACATTGCACAGGTGTGAAGAATGGTGTCCTGGATCACTCTGGTCCGGGCTCACGCGCGGTATGGTTATCGGTATGGCGAATACCCGGAAGATCACTATCACCTTGCCGGTCGCAACCCTTGATGCGGTGCGCCGGCTTGTCCAGACCGGCCAGGCAACCTCCGTCTCTGGCTTTGTGCAGCACGCTGTGGGTGTGTCCTTGGACGACGTAGCGGGGTGGGGTACAGCGCTAAGCGAAGCGCTCGTCAGCACCGGCGGAGAACTGTCGGCGCAGGAGTGCGCCTGGGCGGACGGCGTCCTCGGCCGTGATCAGAGCGCAGGCGCCGCATGACCGGCGGCGTAACGCTGGATGCTGGCGCCCTCATCGGCCTGGAGCGTAGCGACCGCCGCGTCATCGCGCTGCTGGCCCGAGCGTATGAGACCTCCGCACGCATCACCATCCCCGCCACAGCTCTCGCGCAAAGCGTGCGAGACCCAGCACGCCAAGTCCGGCTCGCCCGGCTCGTGCGCCAGCCGGCGACGGACGTCGTGGCTCTTGACCGCGCGGACGCAACTGGCGTCGGACGCATCCTGGCAGCATCTGGT
>JBBSQO010000127.1:0-6322 GCA_038244025.1 Propionibacteriales bacterium | reverse complement strand
GGACAAGTACGCCACGGAGCTGTCCGGCATCATCGGCTGCGATGTCGCCGAGGTGCTCCGGGTCTCGGCGAAGACCGGTGAGGGAGTGCGGGAGCTGCTGGACCAGATCGTGCGGCAGACTCCTGCCCCGGTCGGCAACCCCGATGGCCCGGCGCGGGCGTTGATCTTCGACTCCGTCTATGACACCTACCGCGGTGTAGTGACCTACATCCGGGTGGTGGATGGGCAGATCTCGCATCGTGAACGGGTGCTGATGATGTCCACCAAGACCGCGCACGAGGTCCTTGAGGTGGGAGTCATCGCACCGGAGCCGACCAGGTCCGGCTCACTCCGCGTCGGTGAGGTCGGCTATCTGATCACCGGCGTGAAGGAGGTACGGCAGTCCCGGGTCGGTGACACGGTGACCTCGGCGACCAAGCCGGCGGCGCAGTCCCTGGGTGGCTACCGGCACCCGAACCCGATGGTTTTTGCCGGGCTGTTCCCGATCGATGGCGCGGACTACCCCGAACTGCGTGAGGCGCTGGACAAGCTGCTGCTGAACGATGCGGCGCTGACCTATGAGCCGGAAACCTCCGGGGCCCTCGGCTTTGGTTTCCGGATCGGCTTCCTCGGTTTGCTGCACATGGAGATTGTCCGGGAACGGCTGGAGCGCGAGTTCAACCTGGAACTGATCTCGACGGCGCCCAACGTGGTCTACCGGATCGAGCTGGAAGACGGCTCTCAACGCACGGTGACCAGCCCATCGGAGTATCCGGCCGACGGCAAGATCGCCGCCGTGTATGAGCCGATTGTCAATGCGACCCTGCTGGCCCCGGCAGACTACATCGGTACCATTCTCGAGCTCTGCCAGCAACGCCGTGGGGTGCAACGGGGCCTCAGCTACCTGTCGGCGGACCGGGTGGAGATCCGCTACACGCTGCCGTTGGCGGAGATCATCTTCGACTTCTTCGATGCGCTCAAGTCGCGGACCAAGGGTTATGCCAGCCTCGACTACGAGCCCGCGGGTGAGCAGGCAGCCGACCTGGTCAAGGTCGATATCCTGCTGCACGGAGAGCCGGTGGACGCCTTCTCTTCCATTGTGCACAAGGACAATGCCTACTCCTACGGACTGATGATGGCCGGCAAGCTCAAGGAACTGATCCCGCGGCAGCAGTTCGAAGTGCCGATCCAGGCCGCAATTGGCGCCCGGGTCATCGCCCGGGAGACGATCCGGGCCATCCGCAAGGACGTGCTCGCCAAGTGCTACGGCGGCGACATCAGCCGCAAGCGCAAGCTGCTGGAGAAGCAGAAGGAAGGCAAGAAGCGGATGAAGATGGTTGGCCGGGTCGAGGTTCCACAGGAGGCGTTTGTCGCCGCGCTGTCCACCACCGAACCGACCAGGTCGGACAAGAAGTAGCCCGGATCGTACCAGCGCCTCGCTGACGTTCAGTCGATGCCGGAGCTTTCCACCCCCTGGACGAGATAACGCTGCAGGAAGATGAAGATCAACATCACCGGCAGGATGGCTACTGCCGCGACGACGAAGAGTTGCGGCATGTTCACCCGTTGAGAGGTCATGAACTGGCTCAGCGCTACCTGGATGGTCCGATAGTTTCGGTCCTGGCCAATCAGCAGCGGCCACAAGAAGGCGTTCCAGGAGCCGATGAAGATGATGGTGCCGACGGCCGCGCACATGCCGTACGTGTTGGGCATCACGATCCGCCAGAAGGTCCGCCAGTAGCCGGCGCCGTCAATATAGGCGGCCTCCTCCAGCTCCTTGGGAAAGCTGAGGAAGTTCTGCCGGAACAGGAAGGTGGCGAAGGCGGAGAACAGGCCCGGGATGATCAGGCCACGGAAGGTGGAGATCCATCCTAGGCTGGAGACCATCACAAAGCTGGGAATGAACGTCACAGCGGCCGGCACCATCAAGGTCAGCACCGTCAGGCCGAGGACGATCTTGGAAAACCGGTTCTCGATCCGGGCCATTCCATATCCAGCCAGCACCGAGAATCCGATGGTGCCGACCGTCTGGATGATGGAGACTACCGCGGAGACGAACATCGAACGGGCGATCGGCACGTTGCGGTTGTTGAACAGCTCATGCAGGTTGTCCAGGTTGAGGCTGTCGGGGATCCACTTCCACTGCGGTGCGGTGATGCCGAGCTGAGTGGAGAAGGCATTGCGCAGCACCACATAGAAAGGCAGCAGGAAGAGCAAGGCCAAGATGATCAGGGCCAGATAGCGAAGAGTGACGGCCAGCCTGGTTGGTCTCATTCCCGGTCCGCCTTGGTGCCGATGGTGGAGAGCTTGAGCTGACCTAGCCCGAAGATGGCGATCACGATGGTCAGGATGATCGTGCCCGCACTGCCCAGTCCCAGGTCCTGGGTGCCGCCACCGAGTGAGATGAGATAGAGGTAGACGAGCGGAGGACGGGCGTACGGCGGATAGCCGCCGACGGTGATCAAGGTGTTGTAGAACTCGTCGAAGGCCTGGAAGGCGGCAATCAGCACCAGCAAGATGACTGCCATCGAGATGGCCCGCAGCTGGGGGAAGGTGATGTAGGCGAACACCCGCCAGCCAACCGCGCCGTCAATGGCCGCTGCCTCGTAGGTGTCGGCCGGGATGCGCTGCAGGCCGGCAATGAACAAGATCATGTAGAAGCCGACCTGTAACCACAGCCGCAGCGAGACCAGGACCAGCCAGTACCAGTAGTTGTCGCCACCCAGCCAGTTCAGGTTGTCGAAACCCAGCGAGCGCAGGATGGTGTTCATCAGCCCGAAGCGAGCGCCGTTGAAGAAGGACAGCCGCCAGATCAGTGCCGCGATCACGTACGAGCAGGCGGTGGGCAGGAAGAACGCTGAGCGGAAGAAGGCTCGGGCGACCTTGGCCCGGTTTACCAGGAGGGCGAGGCCCAGTGAGCCGGCGAAGGTGACCGGCACGATGAAGGCGGCAAAGACGGTGAAGGTGCCGAGGCTGGTCAGGAATGCCCTGTCCTGCAACAAATAGAGATAGTTGCCGAGCCCGACGAACTTTGTTGGGGTGACAGTGTTGCGGGCGTCGAAGAAGGACAGGTAGACGCTCCACAGGATCGGGATGTAGACGAAGATCAACAACCCGAAAAAGAACGGGCCGACGAAGCACCAGAACCACACATTGCGGTTCTGATGTCCCCTCAGCCGGGTGGCGAGCGTGCTCATCTCCGGTGGCCGACCCCCTCGTTAATAGGCGCAGGGGCCTAGCTCTTGGCTCGCTGGATCTCTTTCTTGGCGGTGGCCGCTACCTTGGCGATCTCGGACTTGGGGTCTGCGCCCTTGAGCACGATGTTGCTGAGCGCCGCGGTGTATGCCTGGGCAGTGGCCGGGGTCCAGAGCAGGTCCGGCCCATGGCCGAGCTCGGCGACGAACTTGGCGGCATCGGCACCCGGGCCGCTGGACAGCTTGTCGGTCTTCGAGGCCAGTTTGGTCTTGGCCGGAATATGGGTGCCATAAGAGGTGGCGAAGTCGAGCTGCTTGTCCTCCTGGTCCACCCACAGCCACTTGATGAACTCCTTGGCGGCAGCGGGATCCTTACCCTTGGCAGTGATGCAGGAGCTGAAGGCTCCGATCGGTACCGCCTGACGCCCAGAGCCGCCGATCTTCGGGAACGGGACCACCCCGATGTCATCCTTGAGCTGCTTCTGGATGTCCGGCAGGGCCCACAAGCCGGTCCACTGCATGGCTGCCTCGCCGTTGATCAGGGCTGCCGGGTCGGACCAGTCCGCCGATGCGCTTTGCAGCAGGCCACCGGACTTGTGGAAGTCCCGGAACTTGACCAGGCCCTGGTACATGGCCGGGTCGGCAAAGCCGATGCCCGACTTGTCGTCGTTGAGGTACTCGAACCCGGCCGACCAGATCAGCAGCGCCCCGAGCACGCCGAGACCGCCATCATTGCCGGCGAAGAAGCCGCCCATGTCCTTGGTCTTCACCGCCTTGGCCGCATCGATCAGCTGATCCAGGGTCTTCGGCGGCTGCACCCCAGCCTTGTCCAGCAGGGACTTGCGGTAGTAGAGCATCTGCATGTCGACGGCCTGCGGGATGGCCCATACCTTGTCTTGCCAGATCATCGGCGCCAGCACGGGCTTGGAGAACTCGTCCTTGGCGCTGCCCAGGGTCTCGGTCACATCCAGCACCTGACCGGCCTTGATCATGTCCAGGGTGGGGCCGTTGCCGTACTCGAAGATGTCGGGCACCTTGTCGGTCAGCAGGGCCGAGGAGACCAGCTTCTCGTACTCTCCGGGGTTCCACTTGACGGTGATCTTGGCCTTGTCGTACGCCTTCGCGTACCCCTCGACGGCCTTCTGCACGCCATCCTCGCCGTACTCGTGATACCACTGCGTCAGCGACGGCTTGGCGCCACCACCGCTGCTGCCGGAGGACTGCGGTTCGGGGCGGCCGGTGTTGGAGCCACAGGCGGTGAGCCCGACCGCGGTGGCGGCCAGGCCACCGGAGAGGGCGAGGAAACGGCGACGTGAAACGGACATAGCCGCGACTATAGTTGAAATTTCTAGTGATGCCCCAGCGGCGTCCATTTTCGCCCGCGACGGTGACGTCTTGGTTGTTTATCGACGGCCACGGTGATAGAAGACCACAACCTGATCACGCATAGGCTCTGCCCTATGACGCAACAGCCAGATATCGGCATCATCGGCGGGTCGGGCTTTTACTCCTTCCTGGCCGACTCCGAAAGGGTTGCTGTGCCAACACCCTTTGGCCCACCAAGCGCGGAGGTGGCCATCGGTGACGTGAACGGCCGGCGGGTGGCTTTTCTGCCCAGGCACGGCGAACATCACCAGTACCCGCCGCACCGGGTGAACTACCGCGCCAACCTCTGGGCCCTGCGAGCGGTCGGGGTCCGACAGGTGCTGGCGCCGTGCGCGGTGGGGTCGCTGAAAACCGAGCTCGGCCCCGGGACCATTGTTGTTCCCGACCAGGTAGTGGACCGGACCTCAGGCCGTGATCACACGATCTGCGCCGACGAGGGCGCGGTCATGCATGTGTCCTTTGCCGACCCCTACTGCCAGCGCGGCCGGTCCGTGGTGTTGTCCGCTGCCGACGTCGAAACGGGCCAGCTTATTGATGGCGGCATCCTGGTCGTGGTCAACGGGCCGCGCTTCTCCTCCCGGGCGGAGTCTGAGTGGCATGCCGCTCAGGGCTGGTCGCTGGTCGGGATGACCGGCATGCCGGAGGCGTCCATCGCCCGGGAACTGGCGATGTGCTTCACCACGATCGCCATGGTGACCGACCACGATGCCGGGATCGACGGGGGAGACGCCGTCACCCATGCCGAGGTGCTGAGGATCTTCGCCGGCAACATCCAACGGCTGAAGAGCTTGCTGCTTCGGGCGATCGACGCCCTGCCCGAGCCGGAAGCCGATCCTGAGGCGTCCTGCTCCTGCCGGCGTGCCCTGGACGGTATCGACTAGCCTCGGTGAGTGCCATCCGTGCTGCCCGAGGGCGATCCAGTCCCGTCTAACGGTGCCTTGCCGGACTCGGCTCTGCGAGACATTGCGGCGACACCTTTCAGTCTGTACGTGCATGTCCCGTTTTGTGCGACCCGCTGCGGTTACTGCGACTTCAACACCTACACCGCCAGTGAACTTGGACCGGGGCATGGCGCCAGCCAGGACACCTACCTGGACGCGGCCATCGCCGAGCTCGACCTGGCGAGCCGGGTGCTCGGCGATGAGGTTCCACCGGTATCCACGGTTTTTGTCGGCGGTGGGACGCCGACACTGCTGGCAAAGGATGATCTCGGCCGGCTGGTGCGGGCGATCGATGATCGGTTCGGGCTCACCGCGGACGCAGAGATCACCACCGAGTCCAATCCGGAGTCGATCGACTTCGATGGGCTGAAACGTCTAGTTGATCATGGCTACAACCGGGTCTCGTTCGGGATGCAGTCCGCCGTCCCGCAGGTACTGACGGTGCTGGACCGGATCCACTCACCAGGCCGACCTCAGCAGGCCTTGGCCGAGGCCAAGGCGGCTGGGTTTGACCAGGTCAGCCTGGACTTGATCTACGGTACTCCCGGCGAGAGCCAGGCTGACTGGGAAACCAGCCTGACCGCGGCGCTGGCTGCCGAGCCCGATCACATCAGCGCCTATGCCCTGATCGTCGAGCCGGGCACCCGGCTGGCCAACCAGGTCAAGCGTGGGCTGCTGCCAATGCCGGACGACGATGATCTTGCCGACAAGTACCTGCTAGCCGAAGATTTTCTCACCCGACACGGGTTCGCTGCCTACGAGGTCAGCAACTGGGCGACGAGCCTTGGAACTCGCTGCCGGCACAACGTGGCGTACTGGAAG
>JBBSQO010000126.1:0-6345 GCA_038244025.1 Propionibacteriales bacterium | reverse complement strand
TCGCCCTGATCAACTCGTTGGGCAACCTGGGTGGCTTCCTGGCGCCCAACATGCGTGACTACTTCAATGAGACCGTCGGAGGCAACGCAGGCCTCTACTCTCTCGCCGTGGGAGCGGTGCTGGGCGCCGCGCTGTTCGCCCTGACCGGGGTGTTCACCAAGGCGAACGAAATCGAGGCGGGTCACCTGGATCGGGTGGACGCGGCAACCCACGCCTCGCCATGAGGCCGGACCACGGACCGGGCGCGAACGGGGCAACCACGATGGAACACACACTGGCTGAGCTCTTGGCCGGTCGGCCGGATGGGCCGGAGGTGAGCGCCGAGCAGATAGCTGAGCGGGTCCGGGCGGTCGGCCGCGTCCTGGTGGTGCTGGACGACGACCCAACCGGAACCCAGTCGGTGGCCGACCTGCCGGTGCTGATGAGCTGGTCGGAGGAGTCGATCGGCTGGGCGCTGGCACAAGACCGTCCGGCGCTGTACGTGATGACCAACACCCGCAGCCTGCCGCCGGCCGAGACCGAGCAGCGGAACCGGGAGATCGCGCGGAACGCCCTGGCCGCCGCCGCCCGGGCTGGGGTCGAGATCTCGTTCGTCTCCCGCTCCGACTCCACCCTTCGCGGCCACTTCCCGCTGGAGACCGACGTGCTCGCCGAGGAGGTGACCGCCGTTACCGGCCAGCCGATCGACGGGTTGGTGATCGTGCCCGCCTTCGGCGACGCGGGTCGGATCACCGTCGACGGGGTCCACTACGCCGGCTCCGACGGCTGCTACGTGCCGGTCGGGGAGACCGAGTTCGCCCGCGACGCGACCTTTGGCTACGCGGCCTCGGACCTGCGCGACTGGGTGGAGGAGAAGTCGGAGGGTCGGATCCAGGCCTCCGACGTGGTGGCGATCGGTCTCGACGTGCTGCGTACCGCGCCTGAGACAGTGGTTGAGCTGCTCCGCAGCCTCAAAGACGCGCAGCCGGTCGTGGTTGACATCGTTACCGAGAACGACCTGCGGCTGCTGGCCGCTGCGATCCTGGACGCCCAGCAGGCTGGCACCCGGCTGATCTTCCGGGTCGGGCCGGCGTTCCCGCGAGCCCTGATCGGCCAGTCGCCGCACCCTCCGCTGCAGCCGGAAGACATCGCCGCCATCCGGGCCGGTGGCCTGGCCGAGAACGCCCGCGGTGGTCTGGTGGTGGTCGGCTCACACGTCGCCCTCACCACCAGCCAGCTCAGCCGGCTGGTGGTGCGACGTGACCCGCAGTGTCTCGAGCTCGACGTGGCGCGGGTCCTCACCGACAGCCATCAGAAATACGTCACCGAGCTGGCCGATGAGGCCGCCCGCCTGCTGCTCGACGACGACGTTGTGGTGAGCACCAGCCGTCGGCTGGTCACCGCGGCCGATCGGGAGGAGTCGCTGGCCATCGCCCGGCAGGTCTCGACCGCACTGGTCGAGATGGTCCAGCAGATGCTGCGGCAGCGGCCGCCGCGGTTCGTTGTGGCCAAGGGTGGCATCACCTCCTCCGATGTCGCCGCTCGCGGTCTCGGGATTGACCGGGCGATGGTCCGGGGCCCGATGCTGCCCGGCATCGTCTCCCTCTGGGAGCCGGTGGCTGGTCCGGCGCGTGGCATCCCGTACGTCGTCTTCGCCGGCAACGTCGGTGGGCCCGACAGCCTTGCCGACGTGGTTGACAAGCTTGCGGCGCCGGACACCGCCACCAAGAGAAGGAACGCCTGACTCGGAGCGCCGTGCCGGGCCTCGGCGGCATGGGTGGCGCATCGGAACCGATCAGGTGGCGATCTCCTCCAGCTCCTGCCCGGGTTTGATGTTGGGCAGGAAGAAGGTGCTGATGCCTTGGGCGACGCCCAGAGCCACGGCGATCACCATCCAGGTCACGGCAAGTGTGGTGACCGACGTCAGTACGGTCCAGAGCAGGCTGCCCAGCATCAGGCCGCCAACGAACATGGCCCCCATCCAGCCGACGGCGATCGCGCGGACCCGGGTCGGGAATGATTCGGCCTGGTAGGCATAGCCGGCCCCCGACCAGGTGCCGTTCGTGGCCTGGTAGATGAGGAAGAAGATGATGGCGACCAGTAAATGGTTGCTGACCAGCAGCACCAGCAGGTTCAACGGGCCGACCAGGATGCCGGAGACCACCAGCACATTGCGGCGACCGAACTTCTCCCCGAGGAGGCCGCCCAGCAGGTAGAAGAAGAACCCGACTCCGCCGGAGACCAGCAGGATCGTCGCCGCCTGGCCGGCGGTCCAGCCCTTTTGCTTGGTCAGCCAGTAGACGATGTAGAGGTTGGTGGCGACGTATGAGGTGGCGTAGAGCAGCCAGGTAATGGTGAGTCGGGTGAGCATCGACCGGACCGGGCCAGGGGTGGCGAACAGCTGCCGGACGGAGCCCTTCTTCAGATCGTCGGCGTTCATCGGACGTTCGGCATTCAGCCGGTCAATCTCGGCCCGATCGTCCGCGGCGACCGCGACGCGCATGGCCTTGAGGTGCAGGTAACGCTCCGACTCCCGGATCTTGATCCGGCCGATGGCGACCACAATCAGCGGGATCACTCCGAACAGATAGACGGTCCGCCACCCCAGACCCCCGACCAGCAGGTAGAGTCCGGAGGCCAAGAAGACGCCGATCGGCCAGCCGCCCTGGACGATCGAGTACAAGAACCCGCGGCGCTTGGACGGCACCTGTTCGTTGACCAGGGTGATGGAGACGGCCAGCTCTGCCTGGGCAAACCCAGAGGCGAGCGCCCGCACCAGGGCCAGCTGCCAGAATGTCTGGACGAAGTAGGTCAGTCCGGTGAAGACGGCCGCCATCAGCAGGCAGAACATCCACATCCACTTGCGGCCCTTGCGGTCCATCCCCCAGCCAACGAACAGGGCCAGCACAAACTCGGCCCCGAACACGATGAAGCCGAGAACACCGAGGGTGCCGGCCGAGAGTCCGAAGTCCTTGGCGATATCGGGCATGGTCAGGGTCAGCAGGTTCGAGTCGTACGATGCCAGCGCCCAGCCAAGGACAGCCACCACGATCAGATAGATCGTGTAAGTACGGTCGGTCTTTTCCGAAGTCTCGGGCACACCAGTCACCATCTCGTCCCCCTCTGCTGTGTTTTACCTCTGTTGAGCTTTACCTCTATCCGGACTACCCAGGACCGGACGAAGTTACCCAGGTTCGGCTTCGGGAATCCAGGCGAAGGCTCGGCCCGGCGCGCCAGTGCCGCGGGCCACCTTGAGCGGGGCGAAACAAAAGATCGCTCCCCGGACCGGCAGCTGATCCAACTGGCCCAGCGCCTCGATAAAGGCTATCCGGGCGCCCAGCCCCAGGTGGTGCACGCCGGCGCCGTTGTGGGCCGAGCCCATGCTCGTGCCATCGGTGCCAACACATCTCACTCCGCGGTCCATCAGGTGCTGCATCGCCCCCTCGCCCGGAGCCGGCCAGCCGGGTCCCTTTCCGGTCACCAGCGGATCGTGGCAGTACGCCAACCCCGCCTCGCCGGCGACGTAGTGCCGGTCCCAGTTACTACGGAACAGGACAATGTCACCGCCGGCGACCTCGCCGTTCGCCTGCTCCCAGCTGGTGATGAGCTCGCGGCTGATGATGGGCGAGATACCGGGAGCCGAGCCGGGCAGGTCGTCGGGGACGTCGATCACGACGGCGGGACCGATGAGCTGCTCGAGCGGTATCTGCTCCACCGTGATGGCCCCTGCCTCGGCCGCCCTTGGCAGTCCCGTCTTGAGCTCGGGGATGAAGTGGGCCGGCGCGTCGACGTGGGTACCGGTGTGCTCGTCGATGATCAGCCAACGGGTCTGGTAAGGCCCGAGCTCGCTCTTGAGCGGCGAGACCTGCTGATCGACTCTGGTGAAGTAGTTGAACGTCTTCTGCTGGTAGGGCATGTGCTTGGCCCAGGCGGCGGGTAGCTCCTCGGCAAGAAGCAGGGTCAGGTCAACCAGCCGCAGGCCGAGAAGGTCAGCAGCGGCAAACTCGGACTGACGCGTAGCCATCGGCGAATCCTTCCTGTGGCGCCTCAGGTTACGCCCGCGCCTGTGGGCTGACAAGGGTGCGACGGGACTCAACCCCAGGTTCCCCCAGCCCGGTCAAGGCAGGCGGCGCTTTCTGCGGTGAATCTGTCAGCGGTCCGACCTAGGCTGTGAGGTGAAGATGAGAGCTTCCTCCGGAAGGTGATGGATCATGGTGAATTTAACAGCGGGTTGTCAGTTCGTGCCACCCTATCTGCTGCGAAAACTGGTTACCGAAGGTGCCAGCTCAGACCTGACCAGGTGCTGCCAGGACACGCTCGGCCTCGATGATCGGCTCCGAGACCGCCGGACGAGGCCGCCCCAGTCACTCCAGGCGCCTCGGCGGGCCGCGGTCAGCAGCGACGCAGAGCCCGGCACCCGAGTCGTCCATACTGCCAAGAACACCGAGGAGCTGCCCGGCGACGTGGTGCGCGGGCAGGGTGACCCGGTCAGCGGCGACCCGGCCGTTGATGAGGCCTATGACTCCTCCGGCCAGGTGTGGGACCTGTTCGTCGAGGTGTTCGACCGTTCGTCGGTCGACGGCAAGGGGACGCCGCTGTCGGTCACGGTGCACTACGGGGTGAACTACGACAACGCCTTCTGGGATGGCCAGCAGCTGGTGTTCGGCGATGGGGACCAGAAGGTCTTCGACCGGTTCACCAAGCCGATGGATGTGCTGGCTCACGAGTTCACCCATGGTGTCACCCAGTTCACCGCCGCATTGACCTACCAGGGTCAGTCCGGAGCCCTGAACGAGTCCGTGTCGGACGCCTTTGCGGCGATGGCCAAGCAGCGGAGCCTGTCACAGGCCGCCGACCAGGCGGACTGGCTGATTGGTGTTCGTCTTTTCATGCCCGGCATCAACGCCAAAGCGCTGCGCTCAATGAAGAGCCCGGGCACGGCCTACGACGATCCGCAACTGGGCAAGGACCCCCAGGTCGGCTCAATGCAGGACTACGACAACACAGAAGATGACAACGGCGGTGTGCACATCAACTCCGGTATCCCCAACCGGGCGTTCTGTCTGGCCGCGATCGGCATCGGCGGCAACTCCTGGGAGCGGCCCGGCCAGATTTGGTATGACGCCCTGACCTCCGGATCGGTCACCGCCGACACCGACTTTGCCGGCTTTGCGGCCGCCACCGTTGCCTCGGCGCAGAAGCTGTTTGCCGACGACTCAAGGATCGCCGACCAGGTGCAGGCGGCCTGGACCACGGTCGGAGTGATTGGTACCGACCAACCCGTGCCCGAGGCCAACCCGGGGTCGAGCACGGCCAGCAAGGTCGCGGTGCGGCGCAGCGGTGGCTTTGCCGGGATGACCCGCTCAGCGGAGATGGACCTGCGCAGTGATCCGCACGGGCAGGAGGTGCAGCAGCTGCTCGACCGGGTGGACTTCGGCTTATTCACCGACAGCGCCCCGATGCCGGACCGGTTCGTCTACCAGGTGCAGTACGGTCCGAGCAGGGCGACGGTGGGTGAGCAGGACCTGACGCCGGAACTCGGCCAGGCGGTTCAGATCATCCTCGGCGACTAGGCGAGCATCTCCCGCACAACACCGATAGCGCCATCGATCGGACCTTAAGATCACCCGGGTCACCTAGGAGTGTCCGGGAGCGGTTAGCCGCCGTGGTCAGTCCATCCCGGTCACCCGCAGGGTGATGTTGATCCGGCCACGTTCGAGACCGGCGGCGAGGTCCGCCGTGCCGGGAAGGGTTTTCGGGACTCCGTGGAAGGCGAACCGGGATACACCACCGAAGACGAACAGGTCGCCGGAGACGAGTTCCAGGTCGGTCCATGGCCTATTGCGGTTCTCGGTATTGCCAAACCGGAAGAGGCAGGTGTCGCCGATGCTCAGCGAAACCACCGGATCGCTCGTCATCTCGTCCTTGTCCTGGTGCATGCCCATCCGGGCCGCCTCGTCGTAGTAGTTGATCAGGGCCGTGTCCGGACGATAGCCGGCGCCGAGCGACTGATCCAGATAGGCATCGGCCACCGCACGTTGGCCGAGCTCGACCAGCCAGGCGGGCAGCTCTGCCACCCGTCCGCCGCCCACGTCGTCAGCCGTCCGGGTGTACCGATAGGGCTGCCAGTGCCAGCCCAGGCAGACGGTCTGCACCGACATCTGGTGTCCGCCGGGCAGTTTCGCCGCCCGCATCGGCACCGGTCCTTTCCCCCAATCCCGGCAGGCCTGGACGATCTGCTGCTGGGTGGCAAGATCCAGCCAGTCCGGCACGTGCACAGCTCCTTCGGCGATGGTCCGGCGTTCTCGCGGCACCAGTGGCTGGCTCATACTGCCGACTCCAGCTTCCGCAACGACTCCTTCGCCG
>JBBSQO010000125.1:0-6362 GCA_038244025.1 Propionibacteriales bacterium | reverse complement strand
CCGCGAGTCGCCGTACCACACTGTGCAGGCCGAGTCCGACTGCATAAATTCGTTGGACCAATGAATCGTGCAAGTCGCGGGCGATCCGGTCCCGGTCGGAGTAGACGGCCAGCAGGCGACGGTCGTGCTCCGCCTGCAGTTGTGCCACCGTAAGCGACAGCTGGTTGGCGAAGGCCCCAACGGCGAGTAGCTCACCGGCACTCCAGTCGAGCGAGCGGGGCCGGCTGAGCACCAAGATTCCCAGCCGCCGTTCGGACGCCCGCAGTCGCAGCACGACAACGGTCTGATCCTCGCGGCCGGGTCCGAACGGGTCCGGATCCAGCACGCTGACGGTGACGTCATCGAGCCGGTCAACGAGCCCAGCGAGACTGCCGAGGGTGCGTCCCCGCAGCTGTTCTGCCCGAGCACCCGCCACTCCGATGATGGACAGCTTAGCATCGTCGAGCTTGGAGCCACACTGCGGCAGCCCATCGACGTCTGCTTCCACCGGGAGAGCGACCAGGACGTCGTCACACGAACCCGCCTCCCGTGCCGCAGCCGCGATCAGTTGCGCCGATTGGGCCAGGTCGACGGTGACCTGCGCAGTTGCCTGCACTGCCGCCGTCAGCCAACGGGCGCGCCGATCGGCGTCATCGAACAGCCGGGCATTCTCAATGGCCACCCCGGCCGCCGCCGCCAGACCGATCACGGTGTGCTCATCTTGCAACGAGAACTCAGAGGCGGCACGCTTCTGGCAGAGGTAGAGATTGCCGAACACCGCGCCGCGCACACGGACCGGCACGCCCAAAAAGGAATGCATCGGCGGATGGTGCGGCGGAAAACCGACCGAGGCCGGATGGTCGGTGATCTCCGGCAGCCGGAGTGGGCGGGGGTCCTGAGTCAGCACACCGAGCACCCCGTGCCCCGCCGGCAGGGCACCGATCTCGCGCCGCTCCTGTTCGCTGATGCCGATGTAATGGAACTCAGCCAGTGGCCGCTCCGGTTGGGCTGAGACGCCTGCTTGTAGCACGCCCAGGGCCGCATACCTGGCTCCGGTGAGCTCGCAGGCAGATGTGACGATGCTGTCCAGTACGTCAGCCAGGTCGAGGTTGCCTGCCACCGCCACCACGGCATCCAACAGGGCCGGAGGCCGACTGGTCTTCGCCTGCTCCGTTCCAGGGCCCTCGGCCCGGTCCCCCTGCTCGGCCATGGCCCTATCCTGCCCGGTGCCGGGCGCGGACGGACCCTCGGCCGAGTTCACGTCTCGGCGGGCGCCCCGTCCGACGGCATCAGCGTCCATCCGATGCGCCGACCGCCTCCCTGCGCCGATGACCATGCGATGAACGGGGACCGCGCCGTACCAGCCCCATCGGGCAAGCCGACCCGGCGATGACGCCCCGAGCGACGCTGCCCAGCGCCAGCCCCGGCAACCCCCCGGCCCCGCGTACGCCGAGGTAGAGCAGGTCGAGATTTTCGGACTCCTTCAACAGCGCCTTAACCGGATGCTTGTGGATGAAGACGCGTGTCACATGCACGCCGGGATAGTCTTGCTGCCAGCCGGCCAAGGCTTCCGCGACCGCGATCTCCACCTCCAGAGCCCACCGCGACACGACCTCGGCATACACATCCACGCCGGTGAGGTAGGGAGCGGGCGGCTCCCAGGCGTGGATGACCCGCAAGGTTGCTCCTGCGGCGTCGGCGTCGGTGAAGGCCCGTTCCAGTGCGGGTTCTGATCGTGGTGACCCGTCGATCCCGACCCCGATCGTGACCAGGTCAAGTGCTGCCCAGGTGTGCGGCACGATGATCACCGGGCAATGTGACCTCGACCCGACGGCGACGCTGGTCGAACCGGCGAACAGTCGCTCGAATCCGGTCAGGCCACGCCGCCCCAACACCACCAGGTCCGCTCCCCGCGACCTCGAGGTCAGCACCGCGCCCACGCTTCCCATCACGACCTCCGCCCGGACCCGTTCCGGGTCGAAGCCGGTAGCGTAAACCCGGCGAAGCGCCGCCTGGACCGCCACGTCCCCTGCCGTCTTGAGGACATCCGTGCTTTCGATCAACGCGGTGGTTCCCAGCAGCGCGCTGAGATCGACCACGTGGACGAGGACGAGCTGAGCCCCACGAACCCGCGCCTCCCGGACGGCGTAGTCAACGGCACGCAGGCCATCGACGCCACCGTCCACCCCCACCACGATGGTGGGAGGGCGGCTGCTGCTGTTCGTAAGCATGGTCATCTCCAATCACGAAGTCACATCCGGTGGTGTTTGCTCAGCGCAGGACCGGGTATCTGGCGACGAACGGGAGTCGAGACCAGACCCTGCCGAGTCCCCAGGTGTCGCCGGCGAAGGTGGCGGCCAGAACAATAACGCTGATCAGGCCGAGGAGGTGGTCATCAAGGAAGGGGTTGGTCACCGGCGGCAGCGCCACACTCCACATCATCAGGTACAGCAGACCTCCGGCGACGGCGGCGAATCGCATGCCGATGCCGAGCATCAGGGCGACACCGACGGCGAGCAGGCCGAGCATGAACAGCGGCGACACCCAGAAGTCACCGGCCAAGGAGTTGTAGAAGGCCTTGAACGGTCCCGCCGGGGAGTGGGTCAGGTAGCCGAAGGTCGGATCCCCGCCACGGATCCAGGCCTTGTCGGCCGCGGTTGAGAATCCCAGTCCGAAGACCTTGTCCAGAAAGGCCCAGAGGAAGGTGAAGCCGAAGGCGATCCGGAGGATGGCCAGGGCTCTGCGGGCTAAGGATGACAGACCGGCTTGTGGCTCGGTGGTTGGCGCGGAGGTGGTTGGAGCGGAGGTGGTTGGAGCGGAAGTGGTGGAAGCGGGACGCTCAACGGGGGACATGTGGACTCCTAGTGGAAGATGTCGAACTTTTCGACAACTCCATCCTGTCGAGATTCGGCCGGTTACCTCAGAGGCTTCGGTCATCACTGTCGGGACCAAAGTCCCCTATCGACAGAGCCGATCATGGCCTGAGCAGCTTGGCAGCCAGCACCGCGGCCTGGGTGCGCCGCTCCAATCCAAGCTTGGCCAACAGGGATGAGACATAGTTCTTCACGGTCTTCTCCGCGATGAACAGCCGTTCGCCGATCTGCCGGTTGGTCAGGCCCTCGGTAATCAGTTCCAAAATCTCCCTCTCCCGGTCGGTCAACCGGCGCAACTCCTCGGGAACCTTGTCAGCACCCTCCCTCAGCCGGGTCAGCACCCGCTGAGTGGCGGCCGGGTCCAGCAGTGACTGACCCGCGGCCACCTGACGGACCGCGTGCAGCAGCTCGTTGCCGCGCAGCTGCTTCAGCACATATCCGGCCGCGCCCGCCATGATCGCCGAGAAGAGGGCGTCCTCGTCGTCGTACGAGGTGAGGATCAGCGCGTTGATCGTCGAGTCGGCCGAGCGGATGGTACGACAGACGTCGATCCCGCTTCCGTCCGGCAGCCTGGCGTCCAGCACCGCCACGTCGGGACGAAGGGCAGGGATGATGCGGGCCGCCTGCACCGCGGATCCGCTTTCCCCCACGACGACCAGGTCGTCCTCGGACTCGAACAGGTCGCGCAGGCCGCGACGGACCACCTCATGATCATCGAGCAGAAAGATACGGATCGGGGCGGCAGGGTCAGTCATGGTTGCTCATTTTCTCGGCTGGTCCTCACTTCCGTTCTCCTGCTGAGTTGATCTTGCTATGGCAGCCCGCCGGTGGCCGGCTCAGCTGTGAATGGCTGCGCTCCTCCGCAGGGTCGTCCAGTCCCTGATCTCCGGCAGGTCCTCCAAGTGCTCCACCACATAGGCCTGGTGCTCAGCCAGCCTGGTCTCGCACCAAGCCAGCAGTTCACTCGCGCCGGCCGGTGTGCGTGCTGAGTTGTTCAATGCGTCCATCACCAGATGGAACCGAGAGGCCTTGTTCAGTACGGTCATGTCGAACGGGGTGGTCGTGGTGCCCTGCTCGATGAAGCCGCGGACGTGGAAGCGGTCGGTATCCGGGCGTCCGTGCACCAGCTGGTGGATGGCCCCGGGGAACCCGTGGAAGGAGAAGACCACGTCGACGCTGTCGGTGAAGAGCTCGCTGAAGAACGTCTCGGTCATGCCATGCGGGTGGTCCTTGGGTCGAGGCAGTGTCATCAGGTCGACGACGTTGGCGACTCGGACGTGGAAGTCAGGTAGCCGCTCGTTCAGGATCTGGGCCGCGGCAACCGTCTCCAGGGTCGGCGTATCACCGGCACAAGCCAGCACAATGTCCGGGTCACGGTCGCGGTGCTCATTTCCGGCCCAGCTCCAGATGCCGGCCCCTCGGGCGCAGTGCTCAATGGCCTCAGCCATGGTGAGCCACTGCGGCTGGGGCTGTTTGTCGATGACGATCAGGTTGACATAGGAGCGTGACCTCAGACAGTGATCGCCCACCGACAGCAGGCAGTTAGCATCGGGGGGCAGATAGATCCGAGCCACGTCGCCACGGTGGGTCAGCATCGTCTGGATCAGGCCGGGCCCCTGATGGGAGAAGCCGTTATGGTCGTTGCGCCAACAGGTGGAGGTGAGCAGGATATTGAGGCTGGGGATCCTGGCGCGCCAGGGTAGCTGACCGGCCTCCTCCAGCCATTTACCGTGCTGCACCGTCTGTGAGGCGCTGACCATGGCGAACGCCTCATAGGTAGCGAACAGCCCGTGCCTGCCAGTCAGGGTGTAGCCCTCCAGCCAGCCATGGCAGTTGTGCTCCGACAGTACCTCCATCACCCGGCCATCCGCCGAGATCTTCACATCGTCCGGCCCGACGTGTTCCATGAACGCCCGGTCTGAGACCTCGAGCACGGCGCCGAGCCGGTTGCTGTTGGTCTCATCGGGGCAGAACAGCCGGAAGTTGTCCGGATTGTGCCGATAGACCTCGGCCAGTAGCTCACCCCAGCGACGAGTCGACTCGACCAGCCCGGTCCCCGGACTCGCGACCTCGACGGCAAACTCGCGGAAGTCGGGCAGGTCGAGATCCTTGGTCAGCAGGCCACCGTTGGCGTGCGGGGACGCGCTCATCCGCAGCTCGCCGTCCGGCTGGGTCTTGCGGATCTGCTCGACCGGTCTGCCGTTCGGATCGAACAGCTCCTCCGGTCGGTAGGAGCGCAGCCACTCCTCGAGCAGCCGCAGATGCTCCGGATTCTCCCGTACGCCGGACAACGGCACCTGGTGGGAGCGGAAGGTTCCCTCGATCTTGATCCCATCGACCTCCTTCGGCCCGGTCCAGCCTTTCGGGCTGCGCAGGATGATCATCGGCCAATGTGGCCGCGAGCCGGATCCACTGCCGGCCCGGGCGTCGGCTTGGATCCGAAGAATCTCCCGATAGGCCTCACCGAGGGCGGTGGCGAACCGCCGGTGCATGCCGGGGAGGTCGTCACCGCTGACCTCGATCACCTGGTAGCCGTGACCCGTCAACAGCGAACGGACCTCATCGGGGTCCTTGCGACCAAGCACGGTAGGGCCGCTGATCTTCGCGTCGTTGAGGTGCAGGATCGGCAGTACGGCGCCATCTCGAGCC
Source organism: Propionibacteriales bacterium (assembly GCA_038244025.1). GTDB lineage: Bacteria > Actinomycetota > Actinomycetes > Propionibacteriales > Propionibacteriaceae > Microlunatus. Next base: position 861 of record JBBSQO010000125.1, on the reverse strand, counting down.
GCGTTGATGAACGAGATGCCTTTCCAGGAACCTTCCAGCGGGCCAGTCTCGGCCTCCCCGTCGCCGACCACGGCGATCGACAACAGGTCCGGGTTGTCCATCACCGAGCCGAAGGCGTGCACCAGCACGTAGCCGAGCTCGCCGCCCTCGTGGATCGAGCCGGGTGTCGTCACTGAGACGTGGCTGGGTATCCCGCCCGGGCTGGAGAACCGCCGGAACAGCCGATGCAGGCCGGCCTCGTCCTGGCTGACCGTCGGATAGACCTCGCTGCAGGCCCCTTCGAGCCAGCCGGCGGCGACCAGGGCCGGCCCACCATGGCCTGGACCGGTGAGATAGATCGTCTGCTGGCCGGTCTGGGTAATCAGCCGGTTGACGTGAGCGTAGATGAAGGAGAGGCCTGGGCTGGTGCCCCAGTGGCCGAGGAGTCGGGGCTTGATGTCATCGCGGCTCAGCGGCCGCCTCAGCAGTGGGTTGTCCTTGAGGTAGATCTGGCCGATGGTCAGGTAGTTGCAGGCCCGCCACCAGGCATCGAGGGCCGCTAGCTCCTGCTCGGTCGGGTTGCCGAACTCGTTGAGGATCTGATCAAATCGGCCGTTGGTCATGGACGCAGTTGTCACTGCTACTCCTCCGCTCGGATGTATGAAGTACCAGTCTTGCGCCTGCCCGGTTGGAAGGATAGGGGGCGAAGGTCCCTGGATCGACTCGTTGTCGCCACACCCAAGGGCTTTGGCCTTCGCTCTGGTGCAGGCGTCCCGTGCGCCCCTTAGGCAGCGGGGTCGAACCAGAATCGCCCGTATCGCGCAAATCCCCGATCGGCCGTGGCAAGACGAGCACCATTCGCGATCGCGAGTGAGGCAAGAT
>JBBSQO010000124.1:0-6420 GCA_038244025.1 Propionibacteriales bacterium | reverse complement strand
CACTCCGAGGAGTATGAGAAGCGGTATCCGGAGCTGCTCAAGACCCTGGAGGAGCAGGTCGAGGTTGAGCACGTCGAGACCGTTGAAGCGGGCGGACTCTATGTGGTCGGCTCGGAACGGCACGAGTCCCGCCGGAGTGACAATCAGCTGCGTGGACGTTCGGGTCGTCAGGGCGACCCTGGGGAGAGCCGGTTCTATCTGTCTCTTGGTGATGACCTGATGCGGCTGTTCAAGTCCGACATCGTGGAGTGGGTGCAGAATGCGCTCAAGGTGCCGGACGACCAGCCGATCGAGAACAAGCGGGTATCCTCCTCGATTGCCAGTGCGCAGACCCAGGTTGAGGCGCAGAACTTTGAGACCAGGAAGAACATCCTCAAGTACGACGATGTGATGAACCGACAACGGCACGCCATTTATGGCGACCGGCGTCGGGTGCTGGAGGGCGCAGACGTCGAGCAACAGCTGCGGCGCAGTGTGGACACGGTGGTGGAGCAGTACGTGCTCGCCGAGACCGAGGGGTTCCCCGAGGACTGGGACCTGGAGCAGCTGTGGACGAACCTCGAGACGCTGTATCCGGTATCCCTGAAGCGGGAGGATCTCGACAATGAGGACCTGGACCGGGCCGAGCTCGCGGAGAAGCTCAAGGAGGATGCGCAGCGGGCCTACGATGCCCGCGAGGAAGCGCTGGGTGCGGAGGTGATGCGCGAGCTGGAACGCCGGGTGCTGCTGACCGTGCTGGACCGCAAATGGCGCGAACACCTGTACGAGATGGACTACCTGCGGGAAGGCATCGGCCTGCGGGCCATGGCACAGCGCGACCCACTGATTGAATACCAGCGTGAGGGTGGCGACATGTTCAACTCGATGATGGCCGCCTTCATGGAGGAGGTCGTCGGCTTCGTCTTCCACCTCGACGTCCAGGTGGAGGGACCCCAGGTCGGGGTGGTGGCCGGGCCGGAGGGGCGACCTATCCAGATCGGAGCCGGGGCGCGGCCGTTGGTCGAGTCTGGTCCGGATCCGGATGGACCCGGGGTCGAGACGCATACCGTGGAGGCCGACGGTACACTGGTCGACGCCGATCTTCAGGCAGTGACCGACGGTACCGGCCAGGGATCGGCTGACGTAGCTCAGGCCGAGTTCGGTGACGTCGATCTCGGCCCCGTCGATGGCAGCCTAGAGACTGATGGTGGCGCAGAGGCTGATGGCAGCGCCGAGACGGGCAGCACCCGAACCAAGATCAGGAGCAAGGGGCTTGAGGGTCGCGAACAGCGCGCCCTCTCCTACTCGGCGCCAACCGAGGACGGCTCAGTGGCCAAGCGCATCGCCGAGGGAAAGAACCAGTATGCTGGGGTGGGCCGGAACGCGCCCTGCCCCTGTGGCTCTGGCAAGAAGTACAAGATGTGCCATGGCCGGGCGGGCAGCAAGTCCTGATCATGCGGGACGGCGGACAGGCGCTCCGCCGTGCCCTGGCGGTGACCGCCGCCGTGGCGCTGCTGGCCAGTTGTGCTGGCTGCACCGGCAAGGAGTCCTCGGGTGCGACGCCACCACCAGCACCGTCCCGAGCCGGTACGGCATCGAGCCTGGCCGGTACGTCGAAGGCCACACCCACACCCAAGCCCAAGCCGGTCGACCCGCTGACTGGTGGCGCCGTCTCGAAGAACCCGGTGATCGCCGTCAAGATTGAGAACACCCAGGCGGCCCGGCCGCAGGTCGGGGTGGGTCAGGCCGACCTGGTAGTGGTCGAGGAGGTTGAGGCGCGGATCACCCGGATGACTGGGATCTACCACACCGTCTTCCCGAAGCGGGTCGGTCCGGTACGCAGCGCCAGGAACACCGACGTGCGCTACCTGCCGATCTTCGGCCAGCCGGGACTGGTCTACTCGGGAGCGAACAGCTTGGTGCAGCGGGAGATCCGTAAGACGCCCATCGTGCCGATGGAACGGTCCGACCGGGACCGCAGTCGGCCGATGCCGCACAACGTGATGGTCAACCTGAACGCACTGCAGCGGTCGAAGAACCTCAAGGCCGCCAGGTCGATCGGCCTGTCGTTTGCCAACCAGGATCCGCGCTGGCAGCAGGCAGCCAAGACGCCCAGGGTGAAAGTCAAGGTCGGCGGCGACACCACCGCGTTCGCCTTCACCAAGGGACACTATGCAGTGGACTGGAACGGCCAGCCCAATCGCGACGGGGACTCCGACGAGCCGGTGAGATGCGACAACGTCTTCGTCGTGTCGGTGCAGAACCATCATGACGAGCATTCCACGTCCGACATCTCGGTCGTGTCGGAGACGGTAGGCAAGGGCAAGGCAACGCTTTATCGAGATGGTCGTAGGCTGACTGGCCAGTGGTCACGGGACAAGGTCTCGGGTCCGATGCGGTTCCGCGATGCTGCCGGTGATGATCTTCCACTCAAACCCGGAAAGACCTGGATCCTGCTCCAAGGTTGAGACTATTCCGTTGCAGGGCTGACACCGGTCTATTGCAGCGGTCGGCCTGTTGCGTTGCCGGCTTGAGACTGTTCTATTACGGGTTGCACTGGGGCCGGGTGAGCAAGCGGTTGTCCGCCTGAACCGGCAGCGATCAGCCGAGCTCCAGAGCAGTGCAGATCCAGCGTTCGGACCAGCCCTCCAGCCGGAAGGCCATCGCCAGCGACCGGCCCTGCTGGACGAGATGGACCGACACCTCGGCCACCTCAGGAGTCGGGTACTGCACCCGGACCGACCTGAGCGTGACGGGTCTCCTGCGGGTGTTGGGAGTTTGTTGCGGGGTACGGTTCGCTCGTACCCGCCAGCTGATGGCAGCCAGCACCGTGTCGGTCACCCATCTGGTCAGCTGCTGGACCGGTCGGTGACCGTGCAGGGTCTCGATCAGCGCCTGCGCCAGCGATACGCTGACCGAGGCCGCATCGGGCAGCCCGGTTGCCGGCCGGCTCCAGGCCGGCACCGTACACACCGACGAAACAACGTCCAGCTCCGGTTGGGGTTGGAGCTGAGTGACCTGGAAGTCCAGCGGCTCCTGATCGGTCACGATTCGTTCGGGCACACGCCACTGCACCGCCGAGGGGAGCGTATCGGGCGCGGCGCGAAGCCGTGGCCATGCTGGGTTCCCGGTTTCCGCGCGGCTTGTCTCCGCAGCCCGGTGGCCGGCGGCCTGCTCTCGATTGCCGCCGCTGCCGAGATCCCATGCTTCCAGCACAGACATCTGGTGTCCCCCTGACCCACTCTTGTCGTCGATGTACTCTCTTAGGCGTCGCTGATCCGATCCTGGTCAGTGACTGAAGCACCCACTGTGCGGCAGTTCGAGTCGCCAAGGGAAGAGGGCGGAGTCAACCCTGTGGACAAATGGTTCCGGACGTATCGCGGAATCGGCGCAACAGCGTTCGCGTGACCGCCGAATTACTCAAACACCAGCCTCGTTTGGCTGGAACAATCCGTTGACCAGGTGTGACTTGGCAGGCTTACGTTATCGCGATCGAGACACCATGATCGCGAGGATCCGCGGTCCGTACTGGACCGGGGCCCCGACGCCCATCGGCGCGGTCTCGGTGCTGACCTGGCCACGCGCGCATCGCCGTGCGATGAGCCGCTCCAGCTCAGCAATCCAAGCGCCCTGCGCGCGGTGATCTGGGAGTCTTGCGCCGCGATATGAGTCCTCAGCTCAGCCACCAGATCGGCGAGTTTCTCAGGTTATTCCCGCCTGGGAACAACGGTCGGACGCAGCGCCGGAAGAATGGATCGGTGGCCCTCGCCAGGTATCTTCCGCTGCCCGATTCCTCGGTGCTCGCCCGAGTTCGCCGGAAATTGGCTATCTGGGCGGACGATCTGACACGGCGACCACCATTCCCTCTGCGCTGCCGCGCAGCCTCGACGCTCAGGGCGAGAAGAGCAGCAACAACCCCGAACAGGTGTAAAAGATCATCAGCAACAGCATTGGGAGCTGGCCCTTGAGAGCGGCGTCCGGCCGCAGCAGGACCAGCGACTTTTCATGGGCGGCAACGATCCCGAGGATATGGCCGCCCACAATCGCGACCAGCTGAATCACAGCCATCAGCGACGGGTGGTCATAAAGGCCCGAGTTGACACCCATGTCTGCGGAACCGAGGACGTTCCAGCCGCGACCGAGCGGGTCGGACATGCCGATTGCCGTACGCTGTCCCTCCACCACCAGGAAACTGAGGTAGTGGGCGATCGCATACCCAATCACGATGGGGACCACGGTGGGGGCCATCAGCCGAGGCAGGTCAGCGGCCGTCAACGAGTCGTCGGCGCGCAGCGGGGTCATCAGCCGGGACGCGAGCTCAAAGGTGGCGGCCACAATGATGACCATGCCGAACAGGCCACCGGTTCCCCACAGGACGGGGGAGATGGCCGAGTCCTGCACGGACCGGATCCACCAGCTGGTGTTGGCGAAACTGTCAAAGGCGGTGCTGCCAAGCAGAACACAGACGACTGCCACCGCGCCCGGTGGAGGGTCGACCGCCATCAAGGCCCGCAGCGGGTTGACCAGCCGGATCTGGTCATCCACCCGCCGCCACGGTGAGAACCCGGCGATCGTGGTCGCATAGGCCTCGAACGGGTCTGCGGCCCCGACCCATCGACTGCCGAACAGCACCGCCCCGAGGATCAGGATCACCAGCCAGCAGACGGCCCAGAACCGAAGTACCGGCAAGGTGGCCCGGTCCGGCTGGACCAGCTCCAGGAACGCGAAGCCGAACAGGCCGACGGCGGCCGGCCAGACCCCGATCCGCCGGGAGAGGAGTAACAAACCTGCATCCGCATCGGTCCGGGCGACGGCGCAAAGTCCGGCATGAATGGTGCGCAGCGGATTGGTAGCGCGCCAGAAGCGGCCGAGCAGCAAGGACAGCGGCACCAGGCCGACCCACATCCAGGCAAAGACGAACCCGAAGATCGGGTTAGTCAGCAGGTCCTGACCGGCAACCAGGGCCAGCGCCGCAAGGGCGTAGCTGACCAGCACGATCAGCCGCAGCACCAGCCGTACGGCGCGATGATCAACAAAGCGGGTCAGCCGGGGCAGCACCAGGCCCGCTGGATCGGTGAACCTGCGTTCCCGCCAGGCCAGCAGCAGCAGCGCAAACGATACGGCCAGCGCGATGGCGGCGCCGGTCACGACAAAACTGAAGGGCAGCGGCAAGTCATGCCGGGATGCGATGCCGTGCAACGGCACCAGCACCGGGACATCCAGGGGCGACATGGCGGCGGCTCGTCTGGGGTCAGCGAATGTTCAAAATGGCGATGATCTTGGGCGGGTGATGCGACTCAACCTCAAAGCTGCCGACCTGATCGGCGACAAAAGAGGTTGATGCGTCCTTGCCGCTGAGCACGTGCAACTCGACGTCATAGTCACCATGCACATGCACCTGGTCATCGTGATCACTGCTGACCTTCAGCACCACCGTCTGGCCCTTATTGATGTTGACCTTGTCGCCGTTGGGTTGCACCGAGCTGCCGGAAAGGGTGATGTCGACCACCACGTTCTTGGTGGCAGGTTCCGAGGATGATCCGCCACAGCCGGCCAGCACGAGCGCCATCATGACGGCAATCATGGCGCGGGTGATGATCTTGCGACCGGAGATCGGGCCGCCGGTGATCAAGGTGTCCGCGCGGTGGCGATTCATGTCCTAACTTTCGATTGACGTGGTGTGGTGAAACTTCACGATGCGATGACATGGTGCAGCACCAGCGTGATGCTTGCAAACAAACCACGAACCAGACGGTGCCCCAGTTCCCACCGGCCGGTTGCTCCCGGCGGCAGGGCTGGTTGCAGTCAGCCGGCCGTTGTCTGCTCGGTATACGGTGGGTGTCAAGCGTGATCACGCGACCAGCTGATTGGCCAGCGAAAGGGGTCCTTGATGCCCGAACGCCTGACGTCACTCGACATGTCCATGCTCGCCCTGGACACGCCTCACAACCCGGGGCACATCGGCACTGTCGACATCTTTGATGCTGGGGCGGAGGAGTTTGACTACCAGCGGTTGGTCGGCCTGATCTCTGAGCGGATTGCGTTCGTGCCCCGGTATCGGATGCGGGTACGGTCGGTGCCGGTGGGGCTCGGCTCGTCAGTCTGGGTTGAGGACGAGGACTTCGACCTCACCTTCCATGTCCGGCGATCTGCGATTCCCCGGCCGGGCACGATGGAGCAGCTGCGCGAGTTTGTCGGTAGGGTGATGGCTCGCCGGCTGGACCGGGAGAGGCCGTTGTGGGAGATCTATCTGGTGGAGGGGCTCCGGGACAACCAGTTTGCGGTGGTGACCAAGTCCCATCAGAGCCTGGTGGATGGTATTGACACGGTCGACATCGGCCAGGTGCTGCTGGACTCCGCACCCGACCACTCCGCACCCGACCACTCCGCCACGGCATCGGAAGCCTGGGAGCCAAACCCCGAACCGGATGCCTTTGACCT
>JBBSQO010000123.1:0-6469 GCA_038244025.1 Propionibacteriales bacterium | reverse complement strand
ACTACCAGCGGTTGGTCGGCCTGATCTCTGAGCGGATTGCGTTCGTGCCCCGGTATCGGATGCGGGTACGGTCGGTGCCGGTGGGGCTCGGCTCGTCGGTCTGGGTTGAGGACGAGGACTTTGACCTCACCTTCCATGTCCGGCGATCTGCGATTCCCCGGCCGGGCACGATGGAGCAGCTACGCGAGTTTGTCGGTCGGGTGATGGCTCGCCGACTGGACCGGGAGAGGCCGCTATGGGAGATCTATCTGGTGGAGGGGCTCCGGGACAACCAGTTTGCGGTGGTGACCAAATCCCATCAGAGCCTGGTGGATGGTATCGACACGGTCGACATCGGCCAGGTGCTGCTGGACTCCGCACCCGACCACTCCGCACCCGACCACTCCGCCACGGCATCGGAAGCCTGGGAGCCAAACCCCGAACCGGATGCCTTTGACCTGCTGGCCGGGGCCCTCTGGGAAAGCGTCCAGGACCCGATGGTCGCGATCGCGAATGTGCGACGAGGCGTCCTTAACCTGCTTGGGCTTGCCGTCACGGTCGGCGAAGCGGTAGGTGGCGTACCAGGTGTCCTGGGCGACCTGGCCGGCAGCGTACTGCAGGGCGGCCGGCCGCCCACCGGTTCACCGTTGACCGGAGTGGTGTCCGAGCAGCGCCGGTTCGCAACCGTTTCGGCGCCGCTGGCCGACTTCAAGGCCGTACGGGCGACGCACGACCACACCATCAACGATGTCATCCTGGCCGTCATCGCGGGCGGTCTGCGGTCCTGGCTGTTGACCCGCGGGGAGTCGCTGTCTGTCCACCCCTTGACCGCGCTGGTACCGATGAGTGTGACCGACACCGATGGCGAGCCCACCTCGCTGGGAAGTCAGGTGGCACCGCATCTGATGAACCTGCCGGTCGGTGAGCCGAACCCACTGATGCGGCTGCATCAGGTGGCGTACGGCACCCAGGCGCACAAGGACACCGGCCGCTCGGTCGGAGCCCGGTCGATCACAAATATTGCCGGATTCGCCCCCACCACCCTGCATGCCCTCGGAGTCAGGGTTGGCGGGGAAGTCGTCCGCAAGCAGCATGACGTGCTGATCACCAACGTGCCCGGTCCGCAGAAACCGCTGTTTGCCGCCGGGGCACAGATGCTGGCCAGTTATCCCGTCCTGCCACTGGGCCACGGGCATCTTCTCGCCATCGGCGTGACCTCGTACAACGGCGAGGTCTTCTTCGGCCTGACCGCCGATCGGGACGCACTGAGCGATCTTGATGTGCTGGCCCAGTGCATCAGCGACGCACTGACCGAACTGGTCGAGACGACCGAGCGCGCGGCCCGAACCCGCCAGCCCACCCGCCGGGCCCCGGCCCGGAAGAAGACAACCGCCAAGAAGGCACCGGTAAAGAAGGCTCCGGCGAAGAAGGCAACGGTGAAAAAGGCTCCGGCGAAGAAGGTAACGGTGAAAAAGGCAGTGGCCAAGGAACCCCCACCCAGCGCGCCCGCCCAGAGTACCGAACCGCCCATCTCATGAACCAGCGCTCGGGTGAGCAGATGATCTTCGCACCGTTGACCACGGCACAGGTCCGTGCGCTGCGGGACGATGGTCCAATTGGTGACGTTCGGGCTTTCGCCGCCACCCCCGATCTAATGGCGGCGCTCGACTACGACGAGTCCAGGCGGGAGGACGCGGAATATGCCGCACTCAGCTATGCATCGGTCCAGGCGTTGCTGCAGCCAGAGCCGATCCATCAACGCTGGGTGCTTGCCGCGAAGGTTGACGACGCGCTGATCTCCGGTCAGGGGGTCTCAGGTGCTCCGAACCATGCTTATGGCGAGGTCGTTGTCGGTTCCCTGGACTGGAGCGCCGTGGTGGCCATTTTTGTTGATGATTCCGCAGCCGCAGCCGCGGTCGCTGCGACACATCAGGCCATCAACGATGCTGACCTGCCAGGAGCCTGGGACGACGCCCACGTTGCCGACCTGATTCGCGATCACGATCTGTTATGGCATCTCCCCGACGAACTCGACCAGATCACCTGAGACGACGACTGTCGAGGAGATGGCAGGGTCAGGCGGATTGCGTCTCCATCCGCGCCCTTTCACGCTGGTTGCCCTCGGTTAGGGCAGACTTGGATGCATGCCACGCTCAATCTGGAAGGGTGCCATCTCGTTCGGCCTGGTCACCATCCCGGTCAAGCTGTTCTCTGCCACCGAGGAGAAGGACATCAGCTTCCGGCAGGTGCACATGGCTGATGGTGGCCGGATCAAATACCGGCGGGTCTGTGAGGTGTGCGGCCAGGAGGTTCCCTATGCCGAGATCGCCAAGGGCTACGAGACCGGCGACGGCCGGATGGCGGTACTGGAGAAGTCCGACTTCGACGAGCTTCCGCTGCCCACCACCAAGTCGGTCGAGGTGGTGCAGTTTGTCGATGAGGAGGACGTCGATCCCACCTACTTCGCCAAGTCATACTTCCTGCAGGCTGACGGTCCGGGTGTCAAGCCGTACGTCCTGCTCCGGGACGCGCTGATCCAGAGCGGACGCTCCGCAGTGGTGAAGGTGGCGTTGCGCTCGCGGGAGGCAATGGCGTTGATCCGGCCGAAGGACGGGGTGCTGTTGATGCACACCATGCTGTGGCCCGATGAGCTGCGGGACGGCAGCTTCGCCGCGCCTCCGGCCGAGGTCACCGTCTCCGACGCGGAGGTGACGATGGCCCGAACCTTCATTGAGGCCCTGGCCGGTGAGTTTAACCCGGACGACTTCTCCGACTCCTACCGTGAGGCCGTGGAGGAAGTGGTTCAGGCCAAGCTCTCCGGCATCCCGGTCGCCGACGAAGCCCCCGCCAGCACGCCCAAGGGTGCCGAGGTCGTCGACCTGGTCGCCGCCCTCCGTGCATCCGTGGCTGCCGCCAAGGAACGCCGCGAGCAGGAGCAGGCGACCAAGACCGGCTAGTCGAAACGGCCAGACGGTAGTCCTGCTTTCCGCACGGATGAAGCTGTGCAGCGTCTTTCGGGTCCTCAACATAATCACTTGTGTATGACGACTCTGACTGTTACCGCCTTACAGGTATGGAATGGTTCGGGTGCGGATCACCGAGGTTGACATTGATGCATTGATGACAGGATGACGGAAATGAGGTGCATCTGACTCGCCGCGGCATCTCCCTTGCCGAGGTGCAGCAGGTCTTCGCCAGCGGCACCGGTGTTCGACGCAACCGCAAGGGCAGAGTCGGCACGCACATCGCTATCGGCTACGCGGTGACGAATTAGCTGTTGTGGAACGAGCCGCCAGCGCCGCCGGCCTGCCACTGAGCACCTTCATCAGGCAGACCGCAGTGGGGCAGCGAGCCCGCTCGACGTACGTGCAGCCAGTGCCCGAGCCGAAGCCATCCAGTGGGAGGCAGGTAAGCTCCTCGCCTTGCTGCCTGCGAAGTCGGATGATGAGGATAGTTCTGACCCGTTCCCGCGCAACTGCATGCCAGCCGCTCATTCTGGGCGGAATAAGGCTGTTATGGCCGACTGGCAGGAGTTTCTGCGGTTCTGGCCGTCCGTGCGAATGTTGACGGTTGAGCAAAAGCAGACGGAAGGAGCGAATCCAGCCAAGTTCGCTCAACGAACGGCATGCGCTCGGCTAGGACGCTGTACGACCGCGCCGAACCAGCGCAGAGCAGCCCAACAGGATTGTGGTCGGGCCAGCGATTGCCGCGTAGTAGCCTCGAGGTTGTGGATGCTCTCACTCGCGTACCGTCGCCGATCAATGAAACTGTTCGCAGCTATGCCCCCGGGAGTGCGGAGCGGGCCAGCCTGGAAGCACGGCTGAAGGAATTGGCCGAAGCCGACCCGGTGGAGCTGACCGCCGCCATCGGTGGCGAACACCGGCTGCCGGGCGGCGACGCCTTCGAGGTGACGATGCCCTCGGATCACCAGCACCTGCTGGGCACCTCAGCCTCGGCGTCGGCGGCGGATGCAGAAGCCGCCATTGCCGCGGCCGGCAAGGCGTCCCCGGAATGGGCAGCGATGAGTTTTGACGATCGAGCGGCCATCTTTCTCCGCGCCGCAGACCTGTTGGCCGGCCCGTGGCGGGACACCCTGAATGCGGCCACCATGCTCGGTCAGGGCAAGACGGTACAGCAGGCCGAGATCGATGCTGCCTGCGAGCTCATCGACTTCCTGCGGTTCAACGTCGGCTTTGCCCAGGAGATCTACGCCACCCAGCCCGACTCCTCACCAGGAGTGTGGAACCGTCTCGACTACCGGCCGCTGGAGGGGTTCATCTACGCGATCACCCCGTTCAACTTCACCGCCATTGCCGGCAACCTGCCCTCGGCTCCTGCCCTGATGGGCAATACGGTGCTGTGGAAGCCGAGCCCGACCCAGCAGTTCGCCGCTCATTTCACGATGGCCCTGTTCGAGGAGGCCGGTCTGCCGGCCGGTGTGATCAACCTGCTGCCCGGCGACGGAATCGACGTCTCCTCGGTCGCGCTCAGCCATCCCGACCTGGCCGGCATCCACTTCACCGGGTCCACCGCCACCTTCCAGAACCTGTGGCAGACGGTCGGACACAACCTGAAGAAGTACCGCGCCTATCCGCGGATTGTGGGGGAGACCGGTGGCAAGGACTTCATCGTGGCCCACGCCAGTGCAGACCCTGATGTGGTCCGGACCGCCCTGATCCGTGGCTCGTTCGAGTACTCCGGGCAAAAGTGCTCAGCCTCCTCCCGCGCCTATGTCTCACGCAGCATCTGGGACCTGATCAAGACGGACCTGATCGAGCAGACCGACGCGCTCCCCGTTGGCGATGTGCGTGACTTGTCCAACTTCACCTCATCCGTGATCGACCAGCGCGCCTTCCTGAAGCATACCGAAGCGATTGACCGGGCCAGGGCTGCCAGTGATGCCAGCATCATCGCCGGCGGCAGCACCGACGACTCGGCAGGCTGGTACGTGCGGCCCACCCTGATCCAGTCCGACAACCCACAGCAGGAGATCTTCAACTGCGAGTATTTCGGTCCCATCCTCGGCATCTTCGTCTTCGAGGACGCCGACTTCGCCAGGGTGCTCGACCAGGTGGACCAGGCCGCCCCGTACGGCCTGACCGGCGCGATCCTGGCCCGGGACCGGGCAGCGGTTGCTCAAGCGTCGGTCGCGCTCCGTCAGGTTGCCGGGAACTTCTATGTAAACGACAAACCGACTGGCGCAGTGGTTGGCCAGCAGCCCTTCGGTGGCGCCAGGGGATCCGGCACCAACGACAAGGCCGGCTCAGTCTGGAACCTCATCCGCTGGACCAGCCCCCGCTCGATCAAGGAGACCCTGGTCCCGCCGACCACCCACGACTATCCCCACATGGGGTGAGGAGGCAGAGTTATGCCACTGAGAATCAGTTGTCGGCAGTCATCCGAGGCCGACGAACTGGCCGGGACCCTGGTCACCGCCGGCTACGACACCGGTGTCCACACCGAGCCACCCTTCTCCACTCTGGACGACGAGAACGTCGTTCATGTGGTGCAGACCGACGCCCCCGCCGAGCTGGTCACCGAGCTGCTCCAAGACTTCGATGCCCAGCTCGAGATCACCGACCCGATGTCCGGCACCAAAGCCGTCGTCGACCCTACTGAGGCAGCCCCATCGTAAAACCAGTCGGTTGGTCATGCCAGACCAGATAGACGGGACTACCCCTCGAGCCAAGAGCGGCCGACCTGCTCCTGGGTCTCGAAGCCGAGCAGTACGGCCGGGGCAGCAGACTTCTCCAACTTCTTACCGAGCAGCGGGACGGCGACCGTCAGCTCACCGGTCAGGACCAGGATCGACCCAGGTCCACCGCCGGACAGTTGCACCTCTCCGGTCATGCTGACCGGCTGTCCGGAGACGGTCAGTTGCACCGAGCCGACCCGTCCGTTGCCGGTGGCTTCCCGCCAGTCGGTCTCTTCAACTATCGTCAGCCGCGGACCGGTGAACCGTGCCGCGGACTCGGGGGCGGCCAGCGTACGGCTGGTCCGGGTCCTCGAACCATTGACGGACACCTCGTGTTCCAGCGCATGCGAAGCGACACAGACCTGCTCCAGATAGTCGGGATTCGTCAACATGCTGAAGACAGTCTCCGGGTCGGCGGCAAATTCCGATTTCGATGTGATGTCCATGGTTCCATCATGACGCATCACCGTCTTCAGCCGAAGGACACCAGGTGGTGGCACTGCCGGGTTATCCCATTCAGGGGTCTCGTATTGCGAGATGGGGACCGTTGGCTAAAGTGCAGTGTAGACACAGGTTGATTCTCAGCAGGGTTTGTAGGGAAACGCAGCCGGTGGCGCAGGCATGCGACCCGGCTACGCACAACCAGATGGGGAACGGTGACGTGAGCGTAGTCGAGGCAGAAATCGAGAAGGAAAAGTCGGATCGGATCCAGCGGATCGCCGACGCGGGAAGCAAGGTTGCGGCCGAGACGGGTGCCGATGCAGCGACGGTACGGACGTTTCTGGCCCACTATTT
>JBBSQO010000122.1:0-6481 GCA_038244025.1 Propionibacteriales bacterium | reverse complement strand
TCTTGATCCGGTGACTGAGCTGATACAGAGATGTGCCTAAACTGGCGACCGTCGGCAACTCGTTCAGGTAGCGGCCACGCAGGAACGGTGTGAGTTTGCCTTCGGCAGTCGTGCCAGTGAGCTCAGACAGATCAGGGTCGAAGATCCAAGAGCCGGTATGATGGTCACAAGCGCGCCACGGACGCTGCTACCCGGAGGAGTCGGTCACCTGATGATCCGGTCATCCGATGACATCAAGGCTGGGAGAGCAGGCCGTCAGGTAGTTCGCTGGCGGAATCGGCGTCGAGGAACCAGATGGTCCGATCGGTGCCGGTGACCCGGGAGGCAGGGATGGAGTCCGGCTCAAGCAGAGCTTGGTGTACGGCTGCCGCTTTCTCCGGACCGCTGACGCAGAACCAGACCTGTCGGGAACGGTTCAGGGCGGCAAAGGTGAGACTGATCCGTTCCGGCGGAGGTTTGGGCGCGGACCGGACGGCAATGGCGGCCCCGGTCTGCGGATCGGTCGACGACGGATGATCCGGAAAGAGTGAGGCGAGATGCCCGTCCGGCCCGACGCCGAGCAGGCAGATGTCCATGATCGTCTCGCCGAACTCGGCCTCGTAGGCGTCGGCGGCCTGGTCTAGATCAAATCCGTCGCCGCTGGCCGGCACCTGGTGCACTCGCTGGGGATCGAAGTCCAGCCGGCCGGCAAAGGCCGCCAGCGCCTGGTGCGCGTTGCGGTCGGTGTCGTCGGCCGGGACAAACCTTTCATCGCCCCACCACAGGTCGACTCGGGACCAGTCGACCGCCGATTCGGATCCGGTGCTGCCGAGCCGGTCGTACAGCCGGGCCGCAATGGTGCCACCGGTCAAACCCAGCTGGATGCTGGCAGAACTGGTCTGTAGATGGGCGAGATGGCTGACCAACCGTTCCGCCATGGTAGTGACCAGCGCGGCAGAATCCTGGTGGCACAGCACAATCCGGTTGTCCGGCATCCGGTCACCTCCCACCAGCAGCGTATCGAGTTCAGGCAGACGGTGTGCCGGTAGGAGCCTTCTGTGCCGGGGCCTTCTTGGCCCCTGTCCTCTTGGTCCCTGTCCTCTTGGTCCCTGTCCTCTTGGTCCCTGTCCTCTTGGTCGCGGCCTTCTTGCCCACCGGCTTGTCGGCAGTCGCCTTCTTGGCGCCTGTCTTCTTGGCCCCTGTCTTCGTGGCCGGGGACTTCGTCGCTGCTGCCGTAGGTTTGCGGCGGTGTTTGCGGAAGGTTTGCAGCGCTGTCTCAAAGATGTCGTCGGCGTCCATCCGCCGGAGCTCCTCGGTGAGCAGACCAGGGATCTCGCGACGTTTTAGGGCTACCAACCGGTTGGGCTGGCCCGGCACCGTGTAGGAGGCCAGCAGCCCGTCCGGACGGGTGATGGCAATGTCGCCGGCCGCGGTGGCCATCCGTACGGCAGTAATGCCCGGGCCGTCGCTCGGGACCACAGTGACGTCCACCTTGAGCCGGTTCTGCAACCAGGCCGCCAGCAGACAGGCAGAGCCGTTGGAGCCTTCGGCCTGGACCGCGGCACTCTTGATCTTTGCTGGATACTGGTCCAGGGCGGCGGCCAGCAAGGCCCGCCATGGTGTCAGCCGGGTCCAGCTCAGGTCCGTGTCGCCCTCGGCGTAGTTCGCTGCCCGAACCTCAAGGGCCGACAGCGGTCTGGCCATGCTGCTCGCGTCGGTGATCCGGCGGGACGCCATCTGGCCGATCTCGTCACCGGCTGGGTTGGCGGGGGCGGCATGCGGCCACCACACCACCACCGGGGAGTCAGGCAACAATAGCGGCCTGATCACCGAGGCCGGATGCCTGGCCACGGCCCCGCGCATCCGGATGATCACGACCTCGCCGGTGACGCCCTCGCTGATCCGCACCTGTGCGTTCAGGCTTGGCTTGCGGGCCGTCCCGGCCACCACCACCAGAATGCGGGACGGATGCTCATGACCCGCAGCCCGGCTGGCATCCAGTACCTCGGCATAGTCGGACTCCGCACAGACGATGATCAACGTCAGCACCATGCCCATCGCGGGACTACCGGCACTCCGGCGCGCCCGGAGCATCGCTGACGAGATCTCAGCCGAATTGGTGTCGGTCAGGTTGATGATCATGCGTTCCTCATCTCGGTTACTGCCGGGTGTACTTTAGGGACGCCGCCAGGTGAAGCCATCGCGCGCCAGCATCGCCTTGGCACCAGCCGGGCCCCAGGTGCCCGAATCATAGGCTTCCGGCTGCTCATCCAGGCTGGCCCAGTAGTCCAGGATCGGATCGAGGATCTTCCAGGACAGCTCGACCTCCTCGTGCTGGGGGAACAGCGGCGGGTCGCCGAGCAGCACATCCAGGATCAGCCGCTCGTAAGCCTCCGGGCTCGACTCGGTGAACGAGCCACCGTACGCGAAGTCCATGTTGACCTCGCGGATCTCCATCTGAGTGCCCGGCACCTTGGCCCCGAACCGCAGCGTGATGCCCTCATCAGGCTGGATCCGCATCACCAGTGCGTTCGAGCCGAGCTCCTCGGTGTCCGTCGCGGTGAACGGCAGGTGCGGGGCCCGCTTGAAACCAAGAGCCACTTCGGTGGTCCGGCGGGGGAGCCGCTTGCCGGTCCGCAGATAGAACGGGACGCCAGCCCACCGCCGGTTCTCAATGTCCACCCTGATGGCGGCGTAGGTTTCGGTAGTCGAGTCGGACGGGATGCCCTGCTCCTCCAGATAGCCCTTGACCTTTTCGCCACCGGCCCAGCAGCCGGTATAGCGGCCGCGGGCGGTGTGCAGGTCGAGACGTTTCGGAGGCCGGACGGCAGCCAGTACCTTTTGTTTCTCCGCCCGCAGCTGCGGGGCGTCAAAGGAGGTCGGCTCCTCCATTGCGGTCAGCGCCAGCAGCTGCATCAGGTGGTTCTGGATCACGTCCCGAGCCGCCCCGATGCCGTCGTAGTAGCCGGCCCGGCCGCCGATGCCGATGTCCTCGGCCATGGTGATCTGGACGTGATCGACGTAGTTGTTGTTCCAGACCGGGTCGAACAGCTGGTTGGCGAAACGCAGCGCGAGCATGTTCTGCACCGTCTCCTTACCCAGGTAATGGTCGATCCTAAACACCGACTGAGACGGGAAGACGGAGGAGACGATCTGGTTCAGCTCCTGGGCGCTGGCAAGGTCATGGCCGAACGGCTTCTCGATCACGACCCGGCTCCAGCGCCCACTGTGCTGATCGGCCAGACCGTTGTCCCGTAGCTGGCCGACGACGGTGTCGAACAGCTTCGGTGGGATCGAGAGATAGAACGCGTGGTTGCCGCCGGTGCCGCGTGCCTCGTCCAGATCGGAGATGGTCCGCTTCAGCTGGACGAACGCCTCGTCATCAACGAGATCGCCGGAGACGAACCGGATTCCCTCCGACAGCTGCTTCCACACCTCCTCGCGGAACGGCGTACGAGAATGCTGCTTCACCGAGTCATGCACGATCTGGGCGAAGTCCTGGTCTTTCCAGTCCCGGCGGGCGAAGCCGACCAACGCGAAGCCTGGTGGCAACAAGCCACGGTTGGCCAGGTCGTATACCGCCGGCATCAGCTTCTTGGTGGACAGATCTCCGGTGACACCGAAGATCACCAGGACGCAGGGTCCGGCAATCCGGGGGAGTCGGCGATCCTGCTCATCGCGCAGTGGGTTCGGGCGGGCTTCGTCGAACACTCGGCTTCCTTGTCCTCGTTCGGATTTCTTGCTGGGCAAGACTTGTTGCGCGGCAGACCTCTTGTCCGGCAGAGCCCCCGTCAGCCGGCCTTCGCAACATCGGAGGTGCCCTGGTCGAGTGCCTTCTGCACGGTCTCGGTCAACTGATTCCAGGCCTTCTCGAACTTCTCGACACCTTCCTTCTCCAGCACCATAACCACATCGTCCATGTCGACGCCGACCTTCTTCAGCGCATCCATCACCTGCTGGGACTCCGGACCGGTACCGGTCACCGTGTCTCCCTTGAACTCACCATGATCAGCAAACGCCCGCATGGTCTTCTGTGGCATGGTGTTCACCGTGTCCGCTACCACCAGCTCGGTGACATACAAGGTGTCGGAGTAGTCGGGGTTCTTGGTTCCGGTGGAGGCCCAGAGCGGCCGCTGTGGATTGGCGCCCTTCTGCCGCAGTGCCTTGAAGCGGTCCGAGGCCACCGACTCCTGGAAGAGGGCGTAGGCGAGGCGGGCATTGGCGAGGGCAGCCTTTCCCTTCAGCGCAAGGGCTTCCTCGCCACCGATGGCGTCCAGCCGGCTGTCCACCTCGGTGTCCACCCGGGACACGAAGAAGGAGGCGACCGAGTAGATCTGGCTGATGTCCTGGCCGGCTTCGGCGGCCTGCTCAAGACCAGTCAGATAGGCGTCAATGACCCCCTGGTAGCGTTCCAGACCGAAGATCAGCGTGACGTTGATGCTGATACCTTCGGCAATTGCCGCCGTGATGGCGGGAAGCCCGGGCTCGGTGGCCGGAATCTTGACGTACGCGTTCGGCCGGTCGACGGTGTTCCGCAGCTCCCTGGCCTGGGCGATCGTCCCGTTCGTATCCATCGCCAGACCCGGCTCGACCTCGATGGAGACCCGGCCATCCACCTCATTGCTGGCGGCCGCGGCCGCGGCCAACACGTCACAGGCGTTGCGTACGTCGTCAGTGGTCAGCGCGGTGACCGCCTCGGCGACCGACTTACCCTGCGCCGACAACGCGGAGATCTGCTCCTCGTAGGTATCCCCGTCGGCCAGCGAGGCGGCGAAGATGGACGGGTTGGTGGTCACCCCGACCACCGATGACTCCGCGACCAGCTTGGCCAGGCTGCCGTCGTTCAGCAGCTCGCGGGACAGGTCGTCCAGCCAGATTGAGACGCCTGCGTCAGCAAGCCCCTTGAGTCGTTTGTTCATGTCATTTCCTCCGAAGTTCATGTTGCTCCTCCAAACTGGTTGTGGATTGATGGTGATGGATTCAGCTGGTCATCACTCACGGTGACCGGCTCGTCTTTTGTCAGGTTCGCCGTTCAGTTGCGCTGGTTGGTGGCATCGGCCGGGTTGTCGGTGTCATCACCCAGGCCGACCGGGCCGCTGGCCTGGGTATGGGTCGGCACCGCCTGTTGCTGGGTCACCGACAGGCTCTCCTTGGCCGCCGACACCACGGCATCGGCGGTGAAGCCGAACTCCCTGAACAGGGTTTTGTCATCGGCGCTGGCGCCGTAGTGGTCGATGCCGACGATCCGACCGGCGTCGCCGACCACGTCCCGCCATCCCTGCGGTACCCCGGCCTCGACGCTGACCCGGGCTCGGATGTCAGCTGGGATCACCGAGTCACGGTAGGACTGGTCCTCGGCATCGAACCACTCGCGGCAGGGCATCGAAACGACCCTCGCCTTGATCCCGTCGGCGGCCAGCTTCTCCTGTGCCTGTACGGCAAGCTGAACTTCTGACCCGGTACCGATCAAAATGACATCCGGTGCGCCACCTTCGGCGTCCTTGAGGATGTAGGCGCCCTTGGCCACGCCCGAGGTGTCGGCGAATCCGTCCGCTCCTCGGGGAAAGACCGGGACGTTCTGCCGGGTCAGCGCCAGCCCGGCCGGCCGGTCGGTGTGTTCGAGTACGACCTGCCAGGCGGCGGCCGTCTCGTTGGCATCGGCCGGGCGCACCACATCAAGGCCGGGGATGGCGCGCAGGGCGGCCAGCTGCTCGATTGGCTGGTGGGTCGGGCCGTCCTCGCCGAGCCCGATGGAATCGTGGGTCCAGACATAGGTGACCGGCAGCTTCATCAACGCGGCAAGACGTACCGCTGGCCGCATGTAGTCGCTGAAGATCAGGAACGTGCCACCGTACGGGCGGGTGCCGCCGTGCAGGGTGATGCCGTTCATGATCGATCCCATCGCATGCTCGCGGATGCCGAAGTGCAGCACCCGGCCGTAGGGGTTGCCGGTGAACTTCTTCGTCTGCCGGTCCTCGGGCAGGAAGCTCGGCTCCCCCTCGGGTGTGGTGTTGTTGGAGCCGGCCAGGTCGGCCGAGCCGCCCCACAGCTCGGGCAGCTTGGGCACGATGGCGGTGAGCACGCTGCCGGAGGCCTTCCGGGTCGCCATCCCCTTCGGGTCGGCCTCAAAGGTCGGCAGTGCGTCGCTCCAGCCCTCGGGCAGCTCGTAGCGGGACATCCGGTCGAAGAGCTCGGCCCGGTCCGGGTTGGCGGACTGCCAGGCATCGAAGGCCTGCTGCCAGTCGGCTTCGGCCTTGGCGCCGCGGTCCTTCAGCTTGCGGGTGTGGTTGATGACCTCATCGCTGACCTCGAAGGTCTGGCCCGGGTCGAAGCCGAGCACCTTCTTGGTGGCCGCGACCTCGTCCTCGCCGAGAGCCGAGCCGTGCGCGTCACCGGTGTTCTGCTTGTTCGGCGCCGGCCAGCCGATGATGGTCTGCAACACGATCATCGACGGCCGGTCGGTCTCGGCCTTGGCTGCAGCGAACGCGGCGTCCACCGCGGC
>JBBSQO010000121.1:0-6515 GCA_038244025.1 Propionibacteriales bacterium | reverse complement strand
GCAGCGATTTATGCCCGGGTCTCCTCGGCCCGGCAGAAGGAGCAGGAGACGATCGGGTCGCAGACCGCGGCGCTGCGTACGCACGCCGGGGAGCTGGGTCTGGCCGTGCCTGAACAATGGGTCTTCCAAGACGACGGCCATTCCGGGGCCAGCCTGGTCCGGCCGGCGCTGGAACGGCTGCGGGACCTGGTCTGCCAGGTGCCGGTCGATGTGCTGCTGGTCTACTCCCCGGACCGGCTGGCCCGCAAGTACGCCTACCAGGCTTTGCTGATCGAGGAGCTCGCCAAGGCTGGCACCAGTGTCGTGTTCGTCAAGGGCCCCCGCGGCGACAGCCCCGAGGATGCGCTACTGGTGCAGTTCCAGGGCATGATCGCCGAATACGAGCGGGCCCAGATCCTGGAGCGCACCCGTCGCGGCAAGACCCACCCGGGCCAGGGCCGGGACCATCAACGTGCTCTCCGGCGCCCCGTTTGGCTACCGCTATGTCCGCAAGAGCGAGCATGCCGAGGCCCGCTATGAGATCGTGCCGCACGAGGCCGCGATCGTCGCCGATCTGTTCGCCCGGTACGCCGACGGCGGGGTCGCGATCGGCGAGCTGACCCGCTGGCTCAGCGGGCTGGGCGTGCCGACCCGGACCGGCAAGACCCGCTGGGACCGGTCCACGATCTGGGGCATGCTGCGCAACCCCGCCTACGCAGGCCGCGCCTGCTTCGGCAAGACGATGCGCACCGAACAGACCGCCGGGCTGAACCGCACCGCACGCCTGGCCGGACGCGCCACACCACGCCACTACACCGTCGTCGACCGGGCCCGGGAGGACTGGCTGGAGATCCCCGTCCCCGCCTTGGTCGCCGAAGACACCTGGACCCGGGTCCAACGAAGGCTCGCCGACAACAAGCGCTTCGCCGCCCGCAACAGCCAAGATCCCTCGCTGCTGCAGGGAATCTGTGCCTGCAGCGGCTGCGGCTACGCCTACTACCGCACCTCGACCACGACCACGAACAAGAAGATCTACTACTACCGCTGCCTCGGCTCCGATGACTACCGCTATGAACACGGCCGAGTCTGCACCAACAAGCCGGTCCGCGCCGACTACCTTGACACCGTCGTCTGGGACCACATCGCCGGCCTGCTCGCCGACCCCGCCCTGATCGGGGCCGAGATCACCAACCGGCTCGCCCACCACCGCACCGCCGACCCCGCCACCGCACAACGTAAACGGCTCGACGCCGGGCTGACCAAGTCCAGCGAGGCGATCAAGCGGCTCATCGGCGCCTACCAAGAACAGCTGATCTCCATCGACGAGCTCCGTTCCCGGATGCCGGAGCTGCGTGCCCGCGAGACCAGCCTGCACCACCAACTCGCCGCCCTCGAGACCCAACTCGCCGACCGGGAGATCTACCTGCGACTCGCCGACAACCTCGAAGACCTCCTCACCCGGCTGCATGACAAGGCCTCCACCGCGAGCGTCGCCGAACGCCAACGGGTCCTGCGGCTGCTCGTCAAAGACGTCATCGTCGGACCCGACAAGATCACCATCCGGCACTCCATCCCCGTCCGCAACAACACCGGCAACCGAACCGGCCAGAACGCTGAGAACGACCAGGAGGGCGAAAAACGACGTGATTGCCAACTGCGTTGGAGGAGTCATCGGGCTTCCCCTGGTGAACCCCCGACTGCCCGGAGTCCCTCGTACGTCTCCGACGGCGACACCGGATCACCGGTCAAGGAGCAACTGGATAGTCTCGCCGGCAGTAGTCCAGCGCCCAATGCCGGATGGCGGCGAATACCTGCCGGCGCACCGGAGGCGCCGATAGCACCAGGTCGTACATGCCGTCCTCGATCCGCCGGATCGTCACATCAAGGCCCAACTTGCCGGCCCGCTTGGCCATCTGCTCGACATCAAGAACACTCGAACCCCGGCAGCAAGTCAGCGTGCCCGTGACTCGTCATCAAACGTCTCGGCGATGATGGCTAGGTGACCAGCCGCCAGTTAATCGGATGGCGATAGGTCTCGCCATCACCAGGCTAGCCGAACCGTCCCGCAGGCCCCGACAGAGCCGAACTCGCTAGCCGGACTTCCGGAGGTCGTCGAGGCTGCCGGCGACAGGGTCAGTGTCGCCCTCGTATTCGGCTGCCAGATCCGCGTACGCCTCAGGCACTTCCGGTGCCTCGACGCTCTCCGCCGGATCGCCACGAAGCTCACGCTCCAGCGATGAAAAATCGGTCTCGAAAGAACGGTACTTCAACTCGCGGGCAACCTTCGTCTGCTTTGCCTTTGCACGGCCGCGCCCCATATCGGGTCGACCCCCTCGCATTTGTCCGCCGGCGGCCTCGGCCGCGGCTCATGATGGTTAATGTCGTGAAACACAGGCTACCCAATACCGTCAAGCCTGCAAATCCCGACCCACCACTCAGGCCAAACTATGTACGGCCAACCATGGTCACCGTACCGGGTTCCTCCGGAGTCTCGGTGGCCTCCACCACCCCGCACACCCAGGATGGCAACCCGCGAGAGACCAGCTGTTCCAGCGCGGTGGCCGCGGCCGGCTCCGGCAGGACCGCAACCATCCCGACCCCCATGTTGAGCGTCGCCTCGAGGTCGGCCTGCGACACCTGTCCGACCTGCTGGACGAGCCCGAAGATCGGGGCCGGGCTCCAGCTGGCCCGGTCGACCAGCACGCGCACCCCGGCCGGCAGCACCCGGCTCAGGTTATTGGCCAGTCCACCGCCGGTGATGTGGCTCATCGCGTGCACCTCGACCGCCTCGATCAGGACCAGGCAGTCCAGGGCGTACACCTTCGTCGGGATTAGCAGTTCCTCGCCGAGGGTACGGCCCAGCTCGGGCACGTCCCGGTCCAGCGCCCAGCCCGCCTGCTCCAGCAGGACGTGCCGGACCAGCGAGTAGCCGTTGGAGTGCAGCCCCGAGGACGCGATGCCCACCACAACATCCCCGGTTACCACCCGCTCGGCGCCCAGCAGCTTGTCGGCCTCCACGGCGCCGGTGGCCGCACCGGCGACGTCGTACTCGTCCGGGTCGAGCAGGCCCGGGTGCTCGGCCACCTCACCCCCAACCAGAGCGCAGCCGGCCGCCACACATGCGTCGGCGATGCCGCGGACGATCGCGGCGATCCGCTCCGGTACGACCTTGCCGCAGGCGATGTAGTCGGTCATGAACAGCGGCTCGGCACCGCAGACCACCAGGTCGTCGACCACCATGCCGACCAGGTCAAAGCCGATCGTGTCGTGCGCGTCCATCGCCTGCGCGATAGCCACCTTGGTACCTACCCCGTCCGTGGACGTGGCCAGCAGCGGATGGTCGTAGGCGGCGATCTTGGCCGCGTCGAACAGGCCGGCGAAGCCGCCGAGGTCGCCCAGCACCTCGGAGCGACGGGTCTTGGCGACGGAGGCTTTCATCAGCTGTACGGCACGGTCCCCGGCCGCAATGTCCACCCCTGCGGCTGCGTAGGCGGAGGGGACGTCGCCGGACCGGTTGGCAGTGAAGGCGGCGTCGCGGACCGGGACGCCGGCGGACGGGGTGGATTCAGGCATCTGATCTCCGGGTGAGCACGATCGCCGGCTCCCGCGGGATCCGGGTCAGCACGATTGGGGTCAGCACGACCAAGGTCAGCACGATCGGGGGGTCAGGGACGGGTGAGCGCATCGGCGGCACCGATGCCGCCGGTGACAGTGGTCAGCCCATCCACGTCGGTGCGCAACGGATGGTCCCTGTTGCCCTCATCAAGGTTGCCCCCATCAAGGCTGCCCTCGTAAAGGGTGTTCGCACCCATGGTGCCGTCGGTCAGGCCATGCTTGCCGAGGCGTTCCTCCAGCGGCAGCTCAACCGGGTAGACCCCGTCGAAACAGGCGCGGCAGAGGTCGTCCTTTTTCAGCCGGGTGGCCGCGACCAGGCCGTCCAGGCTGACGTAGCCCAGCGAGTCGGCGCCGATCGAGCGGCAGATCTCCTCGGTGCTGAGACCGGTAGCGATCAGCTCGGCCCGGTTGGCGAAGTCGATGCCGTAGAAGCACGGCCATTTCACCGGCGGCGATGAGATCCGGACGTGGATCTCTGCCGCACCGGCCTCGCGCAGCATCCGGACCAGCGCCCGCTGGGTGTTGCCCCGGACGATCGAGTCGTCGACCACGACCAGCCGCTTGCCGGCAATCACATCCCGCAGTGGGTTCAGCTTCAGCCGAATCCCGAGCTGGCGGATGCTCTGGCTCGGCTGGATGAAGGTCCGGCCGACATAAGAGTTCTTGACCAGGCCAAGCCCGTACGGGATCCCGGACTCCTCGGCGTAGCCGATGGCCGCCGGCGTTCCCGACTCCGGTACCGGGATGACCAGGTCCGCCTCGGCCGGATACTCGCGGGCCAGGGTCCGGCCCACCTCGACCCGGACCGAGTGCACTCGACGGTCGGAGATGGTGGTGTCCGGCCGGGCCAGATAGACAAACTCAAACAGGCACCCCTTGGGCTTCGGCTCGGCGAACCGGCTGGATCGCAGACCCGACTCGTCGATCGCGATCAGCTCGCCGGGCTCAACCTCCCGGATAAAGGAGGCGCCGACAATGTCCAGGGCCGCGGTCTCGCTGGCCACCACCCAGCCGCGCTCCAGCCGGCCCAGCACCAGCGGCCGGATGCCTTGGGCGTCCCGGGCGGCATAGAGGGTCTCCTCGTCCATGAACACCAGGCTGAAAGCACCCTTGAGCCGGGGCAGCACCTCGGCCGAGGCTTCCTCGATGGTCTGGCCGGGATAGGTGGCGAGCAGGGCCGTGATCAAGGACGTGTCGTTGGTTGCATCAGCCGCCAACAAACCAGGAGCCAGCGAGTTGCCCGGCTGGTCGCGTTCGCCCAGCCAGGACTCCAGCTCCACCGTATTGGTGAGATTTCCGTTATGGCCAAGGGCAAGGCCGCCATCGGCCAGCGGCCGGAAGGTAGGCTGCGCGTTCTTCCAGACACTGGCACCGGTGGTCGAGTAGCGGGCATGGCCAACGGCCAGGTGCCCTCGCAGCGAGTTCAGCGTGGGCTCATCGAAGACCTGGGCGACCAGCCCCATATCCTTGAAAACCATGATCTGAGAGCCGTTGCTGACCGCGATGCCGGCTGACTCCTGGCCGCGGTGCTGCAGCGCATAGAGACCAAAGTAGGTCAGTTTGGCGACTTCCTCACCGGGTGCCCATACTCCGAAGACGCCGCAGGCATCCTGCGGGCCGCGATCGTGTGGGTCCAGATCATGGGTCAGGCGACCATCAGCTCGGGGCACCGGTCCAGGGTATCGTGAGCACCCCCGACTGCCACCTTTCCCGAACCACGGTACGGGGGGAAGCAGCCGGCCAACGACGACGGTGGAGCCGGGATGGAGAGCTGAACGGATGCGGCTGAACTACGGACCCCACCCCAGCCAGTGGGCTGAGCTGTTCGTGCCGACCGGCGACGGGCCGTTCCCGGTCGTGGTCGTCATCCACGGCGGCTTCTGGAAGGAAGCCTACGGCGCGGAGCTCGGTGTGCCGCTGGCCGAGGACCTGGCGGCCGCGGGTGTGGCTGCCTGGAACATCGAGTACCGCCGGGTCGGTTCCTCCCAGGTAGCGGGCGGGGGTGGCTGGCCGGCAACCTGCCTCGACCTGGCCGCCGCTGTCGATGTCCTGGCCGATCTGAACCAGGCCCGGGTTCGGTCCGCAACGGGCGACGGGCTGCTGGATCTGTCCCGGGTGGTGGCGCTGGGTCATTCTGCCGGCGGTCAGCTAGCCGGCTGGCTTGCTGCCCGGTCCGGCTTTCCGGAAGGCTCGCCGGGTGCGGCACCGCGGGTGGCGTTGACCGGCTTTGTCAGCCAGGCCGGTGTCCTGGACCTGGTCGCGGCCGCCGAGGATAATCTCGGCGGCGGTGCGGCGAGCGCCTTCCTGGGCGGGACACCTGATAGCCGCCCCGATGCCTACCGACTGGCCTCACCGCTGCTTCAGCTACCGCTCGGCGTGCCATCGATTTGTGTCCATGGCGCCGGCGACGACACCGTACCCATCAGCCAGTCGGAGGACTTCGTCGCCGCAGCCAGTCGGGCCGGGGATAGCGCCGAGCTGGTCGCCCTGCCGGGTGTCGGCCACCTCGAGCTGGTCGATGTCCGCAACTCTGCCTGGGCCGCCTGCCGGGCAGCCGTCCTGCGGCTGCTTGACTTTGACCCCCGCTGGTCGACCGGATGCGGTCAGGGCTGACCGTGGGCTTCCTTCCACTCGTCAACCACCCGGTCAATGCTCACCGTCTTGATGAATAGCGGTGGGCCATCCACGTCGCGGCGACGGGAGTCGCGAATCCGCTCGTTGAGGTCGGCGACGATCTCTCGTACCGCCCGCTCGGTCCGTACGTCGGCCAGCGTTTCTGCAAGCTGTGCCACCTCCTTGCGCAGCGCCAGCGAGGTGGGCAGCGGAAACTTTAGCTTCTCTCGCTCCATCAGGCCCTTGACCCACCAGTTCGGGTCGGTGCGCTTGCCCAGGCCTGGCAGCGGTTTACCGGCCCCCGGCAG
>JBBSQO010000120.1:0-6548 GCA_038244025.1 Propionibacteriales bacterium | reverse complement strand
ATCCGGACGCCCGATGGCCGGCCGGTCAACGCGGTCCGCGGGCTGCTGGACTTTATTGCCCGGCTGGTCGATGACTACCGACCGAGCCACCTGGCCTGCTGCTGGGACAACGACTGGCGGCCTGCCTGGCGCGTTGAGCTGCTGCCCAGCTACAAGGCGCACCGAGTCGCCTTCGCTGGATCATCAAAAGCAGCCCCGTCAGCAGGAGAAGTCGACCAGGAGGAGGCGCCCGATGATCTTAAAGCCCAGGTACCGATGATCACCGAGGTGCTGCGCTCGCTGGGGCTGCGGATCGTCGGTAAGGATGGCTACGAGGCCGATGACGTGATCGGAACACTGGCGACGGGCGCGCCGATGCCGGTGGACATCGTCACCGGCGATCGTGACTTGTTCCAGCTCGTCGACGACCGAGCCCGGGTCCGGGTGTTGTACATTGCCCGCGGGGTGGGCAAACACGAGCGAGTGACCGACGGGTGGATCCAAGCGACATATGGGATTCCAGGATCGGCGTACGTACCGTTCGCCACCCTGCGCGGGGATCCGTCGGACGGTTTGCCGGGGGTGGCCGGGATCGGTGCGAAGACGGCCGCCTCGCTGCTCGGCCAGTACGGCGACCTGGAGGGGATCCTGACGGCTGCTAGCGACCCGCAGACCCGGGTCAGCGCCGCCGTCCGGTCCCGGCTGGCGGCGGCCATCGACTATCTCGCGGTGGCTCCCGAGGTGGTAGCCGTGGTCCGCGATCTTGATCTTGGGGTGGGTATCGACGAGCTGGCGCGGCCCCGTGAGCCGGCCCAGCCGGCCAGGTTTGCCGAGCTGACCACCCAGCTCGGGCTGGGTGGTAGCGCCGGCCGGGTGCTGAGAAGTCTCGATGTTGCTGGAGCAAACGGCGCTGGTTGAGCAAACAGGGCATCAAAGGCCGGATCTGCCCGAATTCGCTCATCCACCGACCGGCGAGCGCAGTTCGGAGAGATAGCGAGCCAGTCCCGTGTCGGAGTCAACGGGGACGAACCCGGTGCCCTCAATCTTGCCCAGGATAAGCGTGCTGTACGCCGGCCGTGGAGCCATGGCCTTGCCCCGGCCGTACTCGGCGGTTGGGACGCGGACGATATCGCTCGGGTCCCGGCCGCACTGCTCGAACACCTGGGCGGCGATATCGGCCCAGGACCTGGGCGAGCCGCCGCAGCTGAGGTTGTAGGTACCAGCCGGCGCATCCTCGGCGAGCAGGTGCACGACGCCCCGGGCAATGTCGGCAGCGAAGGTCAGCCGGCCCGTCTGGTCGTCGATGACCGAGGGCGAGATGTCGCGGGCAGCCAGGCCGACCATCGTCCGGACGAAGTTGTTGCCGCTGCCGACCACCCAGCTGGTTCGTAGGATGTGATGTCGGGGAAGCGTCGAGACCAAGGCGTCGGCGGCAGCCTTGGTCTGGCCATAGACGCCCAGCGGTGAGAACGGCTCATCCTCGTTATGGCTCTTCCGGCTGCCGTCAAAGACATAGTCGGATGAGATGTGCAGATAGCGCAGCCGGCGCAACCGGGCCTGCTCCACCAGCCGGGCCGTCGCCAGCACGTTGATGGCCCAGCAGTCTCGCCGGCCCTGCTCGGTCTCGGCTTGATCAACGCCCGTGTAGGCGGCCGCGTTGATCACCGTGTCGTACTGCGCCCAGTCGACGCCCTCGCTCCCGTCGCCGGAGCTCAAATCGACCTCGGTGCTGGACGGATGGCTTGCGTCCGGAATCAGCCGGACGAGCTCCTGACCGACCTGACCGGAACCGCCAAGAATCAGGGTCCGCTTGCCCGGAACTGGGTGGACCTCCGCCAACCGCGGATGGTCTCGATCCGCGGCCGACAGCTCCGCTTCTGCCAGGGTGATCGGCCAGTCGATGGCCAGGGTCGGGTCGGCCAGGTTGACAAAGGTGTAGGAATCGCGGGCCTGCGGGCTCCAGTGATCGTTCACCAGGTAGGAGTAGACGGTGCCTGGTTCCAGTGTCTGGAAGGCGTTGCCAACACCTCCAGGCACAAAGATGGCTGTATCGACGCCGAGCTCTGCGGTGACGACTGACCCGAAGGACTCCCCTTCGCGAAGGTCAACCCAGGCGCCGAAGATTCTTCCCGCCGCCACCGAGACGTACTTGTCCCACGGTTCGGCATGGATTCCGCGGGTCACCCCGACCGCCTCGTTGAAGGACACATTGTTCTGCACCGGCTGGAAGTCCGGCAGTCCAAGGGCCACCATCTTGGCCCGTTGCCAGCTCTCCTTGAACCATCCCCGGTTGTCGCCGCGGACCGGCAGGTCCAGCAGCAGCAGGCCGGGGATGGCCGTCGTGCGGATGGCGAGATCGGCCAGCATCACTGCCCCTTCTGCTGGTACCGGGCTTCGGTGGCAGCCTTTTGTGGCCGCCACCAGGCTTCGTTGCCCCGGTACCAGGCGATGGTCTGCTCCAGGCCCGCTTCGAAGTCGGCGTACTGCGGTTCCCAGCCCAGCTCGGTGCGCAGCTTGGTCGAGTCGATGGCATAGCGCAGATCGTGGCCGGCCCGGTCGTTGACGTGGTCGTACGCGTCGGCCGGTTGCCCCAGCAGGCCAAGGATCATCTTGATCACCTGCGTATTGTTCCGTTCGCCGTCGGCGCCGATCAGGTAGGTCTCGCCAGTGCGGCCACGCTCGATGATCCGCAGGACTGCGGCGCTGTGGTCTTCGGCATGAATCCAGTCCCGGACGTTCAGCCCGGCGCCATAGAGCTTGGGCCGGCCACCGTCCAGGACATTGGTGATTTGTCGCGGGATGAACTTCTCCACATGCTGGTACGGGCCGTAGTTGTTGGAACAGTTGCTGATGGTGGCCCTAATCCCGAAGGACCGGACCCAGGCCCGGACGAGCAGGTCCGAGCCGGCCTTGCTGGACGAGTAGGGGCTGGAGGGGTTGTACGGGGTCTCCTCGGTGAACCGCTGGGGATCGTCCAGCTCAAGATCGCCGTACACCTCGTCGGTGGAGACGTGGTGCAGGCGGACCTGGTGGCGACGGACCGCCTCCAGCAAGGTATAGGTGCCGACCAGATTCGTCTGGATGAAGGGAGAGGGATCGTGCAGTGAGTTGTCATTGTGTGACTCGGCGGCGAAGTGGACGACGCAGTCAGTGTCGCGGACCAGCCGATCAACCAGGCCGGCATCGCAGATATCGCCCTGCACGAAGGCCACTCTCGCCGCCGGCAGCCCGTTCAGCGAGGCCCGGTTCCCGGCATAGGTCAACTTGTCCAGCACCGTGACCGTCGAGTCGGTCTGCCGGATGACATGGTGGATGAAGTTGGAGCCGATGAAGCCTGCACCGCCGGTCACGAGAAGATGAGCCACGTGCTGCATCCTAGGCCGGGACCGGGGAAACGATCATTCGCGTGCTCACCACACCCAGTGGTTAGGCTCGAAGCCGGGGGCGTTCGCGCATCCAGGTCGGGATCTCCCAGGCATCGATCGCACTCACCTGGTTCACATCAATCACCGGCTGCACCCGGACCCGGCAGTTTGGGCGCCGAGGAACCGGCGGACCTGGTCGCGGGTGATCGGGCCGACATCTTCCAGCCGGGCAGCCCCTGCGGTCTGGCCGGTCAGTACGTCGGCCTGCAGATGAACATAGAGCACCGTTGAGTTCCTAACCGGTGTCAAGTCTTGAAAGCAGCCAGCTCAGGGTTCATGCTGGCTGTGGAACGGGCGGTGCCTCGGAGCGTTCAGCGACTCCTGTGTTGGCCCGCTCGTTCCTTCTCGGTTGGCGGGTGTGGGTGACCAGTTGGCGGCGTGCCGCGCGGGTCTCGGGCGGGATCGTGTAGCGCTGGGTGATGATCGCTTTCCCTTGTGCCTCGGTGATGGGATTGCCGTCGGTGTCGCGGAGTTGGTAGCGGGTGTTGGTTCGCAGGCAGGCGGCGATACGGGTGAGCAGGACACCGGCGACGGTGCAGACCGCGGAGTTGTGGTGTTTGCCGCCTTGGACGATCAGCCGGTGATAGCGGGCGGCCAGGGTGGGGTCGGTTTTGCGGGCGTGGTCGGCGGCGATGAAAAGTGCCTCACGTAGGCAGGCGTCGCCAGCTTTGGTTGGGCCACCGGCTCGGGCAGCGACACCGGAGGAATCCTGGTGGGGCACCAGCCCGGCGAAGGACCGGATGGCGGCCAGGTTGGCGAACCGGGTGGCATCGCCGAGCCGGCCAGCGATCTGTGGTGCGCCGACGACACCCACGCCGGGGGCGGAACGCACGATCTGGTCGGGGTCGACCTGCTGATACAGCGCGGCGATCCTCTTGTCCAGGGCCTTGATCTCGTCGCTGACCGTGAGGGCCAGCCGGGCCTCGGCAGCGATATCGGCGGCGAGTTCGTCGAAGTCCATGCCGCCCTGGCCCCATAGCCGCAGCGTCGCATCGGCTGCGGCCATGATCGCGGCGGCGCGTTCGGGACCCCAGGCGCGGCGGCTGGAACGGCCCAGGAACTCGGCCAGTCGCGCCTTGCCCAGCCGCTGGACCTTGACCGGGTGGGCGTAGCGGGCCAGGAACCGCAGCGCGGTCAGGCACATATCACTGCCCAGCGCCGTGATCCATGCCGGCCCCATGATCTCCAGCAACGCGTCCAGCCGCGCCATCGAAGCCGAGCGGCGATGCACCATAGTGGAGCGGATCTTCACCGCCCGCTTCAGCGCTTCACCGGGGCCGAGGGTGTCTTCGGTGTGTAGGCCCTCGGGGTGCAGCAGCGGTAGCCGTGCCAGTACTTGTGAGTCCAGCCTGTCGGTCTTGGCATGCTTGCTGTAGTAGGCCCGCAGGTCCGCCGACTGCTCCGGGGGAACCAGCACCACCCTGGCTCCCCGACGGCGGAACCAGGCCGCCAACACAACCCAGGCGTTGCGGGTCGGCTCCATCACCACCGTGACCTGGCAGCCCTCCGGCAGCCGTGCCCAAAGCTTGTCCAGCTCGTCGGGGTCTGTGTGGAACCGGTGGCCGACGAAGACCATCTCGCCCTGTTCGTCAGCACACGACGCCTGATGAGCGGCACGACACGCGACGTCCACACCGAGTCGAATCTCCATCCTTGTCTCCTCGCTTCTTGATCTGGTCGGTCGCCGGCCAACGGCAAGACCACACCCCAGAAGCCCTCGCACCAGACATTCGCTATCAGGGATCCGACACAATCGGTCGGTCACCGGGTTCTCAACAGGGCGTGCTTCCTCCAGTGCGGTATCGGGGTGCCACCGCTCTCAACAGGCAAGGAGTCACCAAACTTGGCGCTCCGGTCGGAATCCCGCGGTGCCACCCCGATGCCGACACACTCAGTATGAATGTCCGAGACGGCCAGCAGGATCGGGCTCAGCCCGTCGTCGGCGTCGGGGTCGACCCGGCCGGTCCCAGCCCGCTCCAGCGCGGCGTCGAGCAGGCCCTCGGCCTCCAACGCGGCGATGAACGCGTTCTGCACCTGGGTGTGGGTCTCCTCGACCGAGACGAGGTGGGTCAGCCACTTGCGGGAGACCAGGTCCTCGATGATCAGCACGGTCATCCCGCACCGGGTGAAGTGGGTGCTGTCATAGATCCAGATCGAGTTCGGCCGCAGCGCGGCCCAGTCCGGGAACGCGGACTTGGCCGACCTGCCCGGCCGCGGCGCTGGCCGGACCTGCTTGTCCCCCAAGAGAAGGACGCGGCGCACCGTCGAGGGCGAGCACCAGAACCGGCCCAGGTAGGAGCCGGCGGTGGGCCAGCTTCCGGTGCGAGCGGTCGACCTGGCCCCACTGCTCGAACACGGCCAGGATCGCCTCAGCCTCCTCGGCCAGGATGCCGTGCAGCGGGCCACCGCCGGGCTTGCCGTCGGCAAGCCGGCCGGCGTCTCGGCGACGTAGCCACCGGTTGGCTCGACGTTCGGGAAGCTCCAGCCTGCGGCACGCCTCACGTCGCGTCCAGCCGGCCTCGAGCGCTTCCTCGAGCAGCCCGAGCAGCGTCTCCTTGGTGGCCACGTCGACCCGGTTCGGGACTCGGCCACTTAGCCCCAACCGTCTTTTCCCTCGGCCAACGTCAACTTCACAGCCATCTCCTTGATCGCCTCGGACAACCGGGCGACCTCGGCCTGGGCCGCTTCCAGCTCCGAATCGCGGGCCCTGCCCGCGACACCCGACTTGGATGCCGCCAACGCGGCCAGCGCGCCGTCCTTGGCCACCTGACGGATCCGCACGATCGTCGAGCGGTCCACCCCAGCCGCCGTCGCGGCCTCGGCCATAGTCACCTCCTGACGAAGCAGCTGCAGCCAAATCTCGTACTTCTGCGAGGGCGTCAGAAGCCGCTTCGAGCGACGCTTCCTGCCCGCCTGTGACACCGGTTCTTCTGTCATGACCTGATCCTCCTGTGAGCGTTGGAGGACCCGTCGGATGTTGGGTGATCAAACCCCGAAAGTAGGACACGAACTCAGACGCAAGACACTGCTCCAATGGGCGAAGCCGATCACGCCCCTCATCCTCAGCGCCGGAAGCCGCGGCGGGCAGGGCATCGCTGAACATCTGATCGGCAAGTCTGCCTACACCAGGTTCGACGCCCTGGT
>JBBSQO010000119.1:0-6549 GCA_038244025.1 Propionibacteriales bacterium | reverse complement strand
CGCCGGTGACGTCTGCGTGGATGAGATTGCGGATCGGCTGACCAATGCGGCTGCCGAGTGGGTGCAGGTACTGACGTCGAGCCCGGCTATGGTCAGCCGACCGAGCCCGCGGGTCTGGTCACCGCTGGAGTACGGCGCCCACGTCCGCGACGTGGCCGAGCTCTTCGATGCACAGCTGGTCATGATGCTGGTGGAGGAGAATCCGGCCTTCGACAGCTGGGAGGGCGACGAGGTCGCCATTGCAGAAGACTACGCCGCCCAGGACCCGGATCAGGTGGCGGCTGAGCTGGACTCGGCAGCCAGTACCCTGGCCGCCCGGATCGACCTTGTTCCGGCGGACGGGCTGAAAGACTCGGTTCGTGACGATGTCTTACGAGATGAGGCTGCGCTGTAAGCCGGCGGGACCGCCATCGGCTGCACAACATTGCTGCAGCGATCAGAGCAGTCAGGAGCCATCTGGAGCGCGGAGACCCGTCGACAACGACCTAGCTAGAGGTACTTGAGTCAGCCGTTGGTCGTCTGCTCATCGGCACCGATCGCGGCTAGCACTGTCGACGGCCGGCTTCAGTTGTCGCTGGGGCGGGCGCGTGGTCGGTTGGCTTGACCACGGTGGCGTACCTTACGGTTACGGGACGCGCTCCCCGCAATCAGTGTCGATCAGGAGAAGTTGCCAAATGACTGACAGCATGCCCAGCTTCGAGCTTTCGGCAGAGCACAACGACTTTCGGGCCGCCGTGGCCGACTTCGCCCAGTCCGAGATCGCTCCTCATGCGGAGCGGTGGGATCGTGATCATATTTTTCCCCTTGACGTGGTGGGGAAGATGGGCGAGTTCGGCCTCTTCGGTCTGCATGCGCCGGAAAAGTACGGCGGCGCCGGGGACTTCACCAGCCTGTGTGTGGCGATCGAGGAGATTGGCCGGGTGGATCAGTCGTTGGGCATCACCTTGGAGGCCGCTGTCGGTCTCGGCATCAACCCCATCGCCGGCTATGGCACCGACGAGCAGCAGGAGAAGTGGCTGCCGGATCTGATCGCCGGCCGGACTCTGGCCGGGTTCGGGCTAACCGAGCCGGAAGCCGGGTCGGATGCCGGCGCGACGAAGACCAGAGCCGAGCTGCGGGACGGCAGCTGGGTAATCAACGGCAGCAAGCAGTTCATTACCAACTCCGGTACCGACATCACCTCGGTCGTCACGGTGACGGCACGCACCGGCACCCGGGAGAACGGCAAGGCCGAGATCTCGACCATCCTGGTACCAGGAGGCACAGCAGGGTTCACGGTGGAAGCGGCCTACGACAA
Source organism: Propionibacteriales bacterium (assembly GCA_038244025.1). Lineage (GTDB taxonomy): Bacteria > Actinomycetota > Actinomycetes > Propionibacteriales > Propionibacteriaceae > Microlunatus. The sequence goes on along the minus strand of JBBSQO010000119.1, from coordinate 5,252 downwards.
GATGGGCTGGCACGCCTCGGACACCCATCCGCTGTCCTTCGACAACGCTGAAGTTCCCCAGGGGAATCTGCTGGGGGAACGTGGCCGGGGGTTCTCCCAGTTCCTCGCCATCCTCGATGACGGCCGGGTGGCTATTGCCGCGCTGGCCCTCGGCTGCGTCCGGGCCTGCCGGGACATGGCCGTCCAGTACTCGCTGGAACGCACCTCCTTCGGCGGTCCCATTGGCCGCAAGCAGGGCGTCGCCTTCCAGATCGCCGACCTGGATGTGATGGCCCACACCGCCGAGCTGTTGGTCTATTCGGCTGCCAGTAGGAAAGATCGCGGCGGCGACCCGGCCGTCTTCAAACGGGCCGCGGCCATTGCCAAGCTGTACTGCACCGAGGCGGCCGTGAGCGCCACCCGGATCGCCACCCAGATTTTCGGCGGCTACGGCTTCATGGCGGAGTACCCGGTGACCCGTTTCTACCGGGATGCCAAGATCCTGGAGATCGGCGAGGGCACCTCGGAGGTGCAGCGGATGGTGATTGCTCGCAGCCTCGGCCTTCCCGTCGAGTGAGCCGGGCCGGTCGAGTGAGCCGGCCAGCAGCAGCCCGCGGTGACACCATCAGGCAGGATGGGGACATGTCCGCTTCAGCTCAGCTAGGTCCGTTGGCTGTTCACTCCCCGTCCGCTGCCGAGGGGATCAGTGACGCGGCCAGTATTTATGCCGCCCGCGAGGCAACTCTGGTGCCAACCGAGAAGGCGGCCGCCAAGTTGGCCAGCCAGGACAAGCTCTTCGTCCGGGACCGGATCGCGTTGCTGTTCGACGACGGCACCTTCGTTGAGGACGGGCAGCTGGCGAATGCCCAGACCACTGGACTGCCCGCCGACGGGGTAGTGACCGGTCGTGGGCTGGTGGAGGGCCGGCCGGCGCTGGTGGTCGCCAATGACCCATCGGTCAAGGCGGGCTCCTGGGGTGCCCGGACCGTGGAGAAGATCATCCGGGTGACCGAGGTTGCGCTCCGAGACGAGCTGCCGGTCTTCTGGTTCATCGACTCTGCCGGCGCGCGGATCACCGACCAGGTAGATCTGTTCCCGGGGCGGCGTGGCGCCGGCCGGATCTTTCACAACCAGGTGGCGCTGTCGGGAAAGGTGCCGCAGATCTGCTGCCTGTTCGGGCCCAGTGCGGCTGGTGGGGCCTACATCCCCGCCTTCTGTGACATGGTAATCATGGTCGAGTCGAATGCGTCGATGTACCTCGGGTCACCCCGGATGGCCGAGATGGTGATCGGTGAGAAGGTGTCGCTGGAGGAGATGGGCGGCGCCCGGATGCACGCCACGGTTTCCGGCTGCGGGGACCAGCTGGCCGCAGATGATGCCGATGCGATCGAGCAGGCCAGACACTTTTTCTCCTATCTGCCAGGGAGCTGGCGCGCAGCACTGCCGACGTACGAACCGGCTGAGCCGCAGACGCTGTTCACCGATGATGTGGTGCCCGCGGCGGAGACGGAAGGCTACGACATCAACCGCGTGATTGAGGCCCTCATCGATGATGGCTCCTTCTTTGAGGTGAAGCCGCTGTTCGCTCCTGAGCTGGTGACTGGTTTCGGGCTGCTGGAGGGCCAGCCGGTCGGGATCGTGGCCAACCAGCCGGCCGTCAAGGGTGGGGTGCTGTTCGTCGACTCGGCCGACAAGGGGGCGCGGTTCATCTGGATGTGCGATGCCTTCAACATCCCGCTGCTCTATCTGGCCGATGTCCCGGGGTTCATGATCGGCTCCGAGGTCGAACGGATGGGCATCATCCGGCATGGCGCCAAGATGATCACCGCGGTCTCCGAGGCCACCGTACCGACGGTGTCGCTGATCGTTCGCAAGGCCTACGGTGCGGGACTGTATGCCATGTGTGGCCCGGGCTTCGGCCCCGATGCCTGCCTAGCGCTGCCGACGGCCAAGATCGCCGTGATGGGCCCGGAAGCTGCGATCAACGCCGTCTATGCGAACAAGATTGCCGCGATCAAGGATGAGGGCGAGAGGCTTGCCTATGTCGAGCGGCTGCGCGATGAGTACGAGATTGACATCGATATCCTCCGGCTGGCCAGCGACCTGATCATCGACGCGATCATCGAACCGGCAGAGGTGCGCTCCGAACTGGTCGCCCGGTTTGCCGCCGCTGCCACCAAAGACCGGCATTTCTCTTCTCGGCGCCACGGAGTCCCCCCGGTCTGACGGCAATTTTCACATCCAGCGAGCTATTTCTTCAAACGTGTTCCGCGGCCGACGGATTCAGATTATGTTTGCGGCTACAGGCAGTCGGGGGACGCCTTCAGAGCAGAGGGTGTTAGCAATGCGATCAGGTTTCAACCGATCAAGTTTTAGCCAATCAAGATTCAGCAGGGTCGTGCGGTGTGCTGCGCTCGGGCTGGTGGCGGGTTTGGTGCTGGTGCCGGTCTTGCCGGCCAATGCCCAACCCATCATCCCGACCGCGTCCGAGGTCCAGGCTGCCAAGGAACTGGCGACGGCGAAGAAGCAAGCCGTGGCGGGCATCCAGGCTCAGCTCGCCGAGGCTCAGACAGCGCTGGACGCCAAGCAAATTGCCGCCGCCCTGGCCGAGCAGCAGTACCTCGGTGCCAAGGAAAGGCTGACCGAGGCCCGCGCCAGGGAAAAACTGCGCGCTGCCACGGCCAGGACGGCAACGGCCGACGCGCAAAAGGCCCAGCAGCAGGCGGTTGAGATGGCCCGGTCCGTGCTCCAGGGCAACGTTCCGATGATCGAGCTCGCGACCGTGCTCCACAGTGGTCCGCAGGGGCTCCTAGATCGTGCCTCGACCGTCACCACGGTAGCGACCAGCCTGCAGGGCAAGCTTGACACGATGCAGACGACGCAACGGCGGGCCGAGACGGCTGATCTCGCCGCGAAGCGTACGGCTGCTCTGGTGCAGCAGGTCGCCCAGGAGGCCGCCGCCGCCAAGAAGGCGGCCGAGCAGGCCGAACGTGACCAGGCGGCCGCCGTCCAGGCGTACGACAACCGACGCCAAGAACTGGTGACCGAGCTGGCCGACGCCGAGCAGGTTTCAGTGGAGACCGCCGCCAAGCGACAGTCCGGGCTAGAGGCTCGCGCCCAGGCGGCCCGGGAAAGGGCGGCCAGCGAGAATGTGCCGGCGGATGGCCAGGCTGTTCAGCAACAGGCTGCCGATGAGCAGCACGTTGCCGACGCGAAGCCTGTCGATGACACGGCGGCTCAGACCGCTATTGCCTTCGCCCGCAACCAGATCGGGAAGCCGTACGTCTTCGGAGCGGTTGGTCCAAACGCCTACGACTGCTCCGGGCTGACCATGAAGGCCTGGGCGGCGGCTGGGAAGTCGCTGGGTCACTACACCGGCATCCAGTGGTCCAGGGTGACCCACATCAGTGAGAACCAGCTGGTGCCCGGCGACTTGGTCTTCTGGGCCACCGACGCCAGCAACCCGGACACCATCTTCCACGTGGCGCTCTACATCGGGAAAGGCAGGATCATTCAGGCCCCCCGGCCGGGGAAGACCGTGGAAGAAGCCAGCGTCTACTCCTGGATTCCGCCGACGTTCTTCGGCCATCCGTAGCCAGCTTTCCCTAATGATTCGACCAGGCTTTCCGGACGAACCAGACCAGCCGTTGCTCACCGGGCTGAGGCAGACGCAACGAGCTGGGGGACTGCTGCCAGATGGAGGCACCCCGGCCGGTTGCACCGGTGCCGGTGAAGACGATGAGGCCGGACGAGGACTGTTGTTCCGCTGCTTCCCCGGCTCGGATGACGTAACGGGCTGACTGGTGACTGCGATGACCGAAGAAGACCTCGTTAGCGCGGTCAGTTGCTGGCCGTCGTCGGTGTCGACCTGGACCATGGTCAGGTTTCGGACCCCGATCCCGACCTGCGCCTGTTTGAGCAGCAGGGCAAGCGAGGAGGCGGAATGGCGGACCAGGATCCCCAGATTGGTACGCTCGTGCCATGCCATCGCTCGTTGACTTACTGACACCTGAGAGTGTCGATGCTCTGGCCACACCCGCCAATGTCCGGCTGGGACAGGAGCTGGTGGCAGCCGATGCGGTGGAGTTTCTGGAGGTTGGTCCGCAGCGGATCAGAGCCCGGGTTGGCGGTGCTGGGAGGGGAACTCAGCGGCGAAACATCGAGCTGGACGTGAGCGAGAGCGAGCTGCGCTGGGTCTGCACCTGTACCGGCGGTAGGAGACGGTTTTGCAAGCACCTCGTGGCAACCGCGTTAGCGTCGGCTGGGAACCCACCTCACCGGCCGGCCTGAACCGCGTCATGAGATGAAGAGCGAGACCACTCGTTTCTCCTTCAGCGACCCTTTGTCCAATAGCGGCTGAGCCGATCAATGGCTTCGGTCTTGCTCATCGCAGTAACCTCGGTCTCGCTCAGGCCTACCCTGGTGATGAGCAGGCGTACGAGTTCAGCGGGGGGCAGTCCTTCCGGGGCCTTGCATAGCGTACGTGGCTGGGATGCCAGAGACAGCATCGCTCAGCTACCATCGATGCCAGGATGTACCACGACATGTCCCTCACCTGGCCGGATCAATTCCCGTCCTGTGGTCCCATCGTGTTGCGACCCTTTCACGACTCGGATCTATCTCTGGTCGCTGACCTGGCAACGGATCCGTACATCCCGTTGATCGGTACCGTGCCGGTGCCGTTCACCGAGGAGGACGGGTTGGCCTACCTTGCCCGGCAGCACCAGCGGTTAACTGACGGGACAGGCTATTCCTTCGCGGTCGCCGACTGCGTGGATGACTACGCCGTCGGAAGTGCAGGGCTGTGGCTCAAGGATCTGGACGCCGGACGTGCGGCGGCTGGTTACTGTGTCGCGCCGCGAGCTCGGGGGCACGGGTTTGCGATGGCGGCGTTGACGGCCCTGACCGAGTTTGGCTGGACGCTTCGCAAGCTGCATCGCATCGAGCTGTACATCGAGCCTTGGAATGCCGGCTCCATCAAGACGGCGGAAAGGTGCGGCTACGCCAGGGAGGGGCTGTTGAGGCAGCACCAGGAGATCGGTGGCGCCCGCCGCGACATGCTCCTCTATGCGGCGATTCGCTAACTTGTATTGATTTGGTCGATGCGCCAAGACACAGGTCGCCGTCAACGGTGGCGGCAGGCGCCTCACCAGTGTGGCTCTAGCTGCAGCCGCCGTCGCAGGCTGGTTCGGCGAGTTTCATGTGCTCGGAGTTGTCGGTGCCGAGCTGGTCTGTTGGTGGGCCGTGGCGGTGCAGGATGCGGTGGTTGATCT
>JBBSQO010000118.1:0-6558 GCA_038244025.1 Propionibacteriales bacterium | reverse complement strand
GCAGCTCCGTGGAGAGCTGGCCCGGACGATTGTACGCGTTCGACACCGTGGAAGGGGAGACACCGACGGCCGTGGCCACGGTCTTGATGGTGACGCGACCCATGGTCCCTCCTTCACAGCTACTCCGCTGAAACGATCTAGTAAAACGGTACAGAGAACTCGAGCCCATTGGCAAATCACACCGGAAAGCTGCTCGCAGGCGGCGCCAGGCTAGCGTGGCCAGCCGAGGGCCATCGAGGCAATGAGGGCAGTCCAGCCGGTCTGGTGGCTGGCGCCGAGACCGAAGCCGGTGTCGGCATGGACGTACTCGTGGAAGAAGATGTCGTCCTGCCAGGGCAAGCCGGCCTGGCAGGGACGCTGCCCGTCCGCACTGGGCAGGAACATCGACATCAGCCGGTCGGTCAGCTTGTCGGCCACTTGATCCAGGCTGAGCCGGTGACCGGACCCGGTCGGATAGTCAACCATGAGTGCGTCACCGCAGTAGGCGCCATAGCGGCGCAGCGCACTGATCAGCAGGGCGTTGATCGGGAACCAGATCGGTCCACGCCAGTTGGAGTTCCCGCCGAACATGGCGGTCTGGGACTCCGCGGGTTCGTAGTTGACGCTGAACGTCTGGCCATCGATGCTGATCGTCGCCGGATGTGGGCCATGGTCGGCGGACAGGCTGCGCAACCCGTACGGGGAGAGAAACTCGCTGGTGTCCAGCATCGTCCTCAACACCGTGATCAACCGGTCCGGATCACAGACGGCCAGCAGCCCGCGATGGCCTACCGAGTCAAAGTGCACCGCGTCGGCGAACTCTGGGCGGTTCAGCCGGTACCACTCCAGTCGATCAGCCAGCTGTGGCATCGCGTCCAGCACCTCGTTGGTCAACCGGGTGACCGCGATGATCGGGATCAGGCCGACCGCGGACTTCACCGGGACTGGTCGGTTCTCACCATCCGGGCTACGGATCTGATCGAAGTAGAAGTTGGCTTCCTCATCCCAGAGACCGAGATCGTTCGCCGCGGTGGCGATGTAGCAGAAGTGCTCGAGGAACTTGGTCGCGACATCATCATAGGTATGGTCGGAGTCGGACAGCGCCACCGAGATGTTGAGCATGTCCAGGCAGAACATCGCCATCCACGCTGTCCCGTCGCTCTGCTCCAGTACGGCATCGCCGGGCAGTGGCTGCGATCGATCGAAGGGACCGATGTTGTCCAGACCGAGGAAGCCGCCTTCGAACAGGTTGTTGCCCAGGTCGTCCTTGCGGTTCACCCACCAGGTGAAGTTGATCAGGAGTTTGTGGATGGCCCGTTCCAAAAAGACCGTGTCCCGCTCGCCGTCGATCAGGAAGATCTGCCGGGCCGCCCAGGCCTGGACCGGAGGGTTCACGTCGCCGAACCGCCATTCGTAGGCGGGCAGCTGTCCATCGGGGTGCTGGTACCACTCGTGCAGCAGCAACAAGAGCTGCTGTTTGGCGAACTCGGGGTCGACTGAGGCCATCGCGACGCAGTGGAAGGCCAGGTCCCAGGCCGCGAACCAGGGATACTCCCACGGGTCCGGCATCAAGATCAAATCCGAGCTGACCAGATGCTGCCAGGAAGAGTTCCGGCCCGACCATCGGCTTGCGGGAGGTGCTGGTTGACCGGGATCGCCCTGCAACCAGCGGCGCAGGTCGTAGGCGTAGAACTGCTTGCTGGACAGCAATCCGGCGAAGGCCTGCCGGCTGACCTGGCGCCGCCCTGCCGGCTGGTCGGCCAGCAGCGGCTGCCAGAACTGGTCCGCCTCGTCACTTCTCGACCTCATCAGCTGGTCGAACTCTTCGGAGAGCTCTCCTGGCTCGTCGTCACATCGCAGCCGGATCCTGACCTCCGCACTGCTGCCCGGCTCGATGGTGAGGAGGTGGTGGAAGGCGGCCTAGGTGCCGTACTGCTCCGGGTTGACCGACGGCGCGCCGCTGACGACGTGATCATTGATGCCGTCCTTGGGATACCGGGTGGCGGGGTAGCCAGCAAAGGTGTCGGTGCCGTACAGCTTCCGCACATTCGTCTCGTTCTCGCAGAAGAGCAGCTCAGCGTCTCCGCTACTCACCACCGAGATGTTCCCGACCCGGTCGTGGTAGCCGCGGAGCACGGAGTCTGCTGCCCAAAGCCGTGGCTTGTCGGCATCGGGTTGCCAGGACCAGCTGTTGCGATACCAGACCGTCGGCAGGGCATGCATCCTAACCTGCTCCGTGCTCCGGTTCTCGAAGGTAAAGCGGACACAGATGTCCCGCGGGCCGGCCTTGGCCCAGTCGCTGGTGACCATCACATAGCGGTCGTCGGCAAAGATCCCGGTGTCGATCAGCTCGTACTCAGGCTGCTGCCGGTCCCGTGCGGCATTACCGTCAATCAGTTGCTGGTAAGGGAACTCGGCAAGTGGATAGGCATAACGGTTACGTACCCAGGAGTGGGTCGGGGTGTTGTCGACGTACCACCAGTAGTCCTTGGCATCCTCGCCATGGTTTCCCTGCGGACCGCTCAGCCCGAAGGGCCGCTCCTTGAGAATCGGGTCGGCACCGTTCCACAAGGCAAGCCCGAGGCAGACATTCTGCTCCCGGTCGGACCAGGCGCTGAAGCCATCCTCGTTCCAGCGGTAGCTGCGGGAAACTGCAGCAGAGAAGGGAAAGCTGTCCCACGCGTCACCGGAGGCGGAGTAGTCCTCTCGGACGGTGTCCCAGGCCCGTTCGGCGACGTAGGGTCCCCATTCTCGCCAGCTCTCTTGCCCGGCGTTGGCCGCGGCGAGGCGGATTGACTCGGGATCGGTTCGGCGCTGGGTCACAGGAACCATTGTGCACAGTCGCCGATTGGCCAGTACTTGTCCACAGATCTCAACTGCCCACTCGCATCCTCCGCCAGGTGGACTTAGCGTGATGGTGTGCAGAGGGAGACGGCTTACCATGGTTCACATGTCGGCGTCAGGGGTTCTTCCGCGGGCTGCGGGGCTGCCGTTTACTCGTGCCGAGCTGGACGCGCTGCCAGACGATGGGCGTCGCCATGAACTCATTGACGGGGTCCTCATCGTGACTCCGTCGCCGGTATGGCAACATCAGCGGGTCGTGATTCGGCTGGTTGTCCGCCTTTCCGGTGCCTGCCCGGATGATTGTGAGCTGTTGTCAGCACCCTTCGATGTGGCGCTGGCTGAAGACACCATCGTGCAACCCGACCTGCTGGTGGCTCGGCGATCCGACCTCACCGAGAAGGATCTGCCCGCAGCCCCGCTGCTCGCCATCGAGGTGCTGTCCCCGAGCACCCGGCATCTCGACCTGGGTTTCAAGCGAGCCCGGTACGAGGAGGCCGGGGTGCGGTCGTACTGGGTGGTCGACCCGAAAGAGCCCTCCATCATTGTCCTGACGTTGCGGGACGGCGTCTACGTCGAGGCTGGGCGGGCGGTCGGCGACGAGTCGATCACGGTGGATCAACCGTTCCCAGTGACTCTTTCGCCGGCCGCCCTGATCAACGGCTGACGCCGACGTCGCCGCTCAGGTCAGCGGCAGGGTGGGGCGGGTGCCCTTGATCCCCAGCCCGGCCAGCTCGGCATAGCCTCGCCTGACGCCGGCCGCGACATGCTCATCGGGGAACGGCCAGCGACCGGCGGCAACGGCCTGGTTCTCGGCGACGCCGGACTCGACCAGATGGCGGATCTCGCCGGCCACCGCACCGATCTCGCCGCGCGCCTGGAAGGCGAAGTCGCGATCCACCGGCTCGCCGTGGCCGGGAATCGCCCGGCTGTCGGCCATCAGCCCGATCACCCCGTCCAGGGTGGCCGGCCACTCAACCGGCCAGGAGTCGTCGCCGAACCATGGTGGCCCGGCGGACTCCATCAGGTCGCCGACGAAGATGACCTGGGCATCCGCCACCACCACCACCAGGTCACCCTCGGTGTGTCCACGTCCGAGGTGGGCGATCTCCACCCGACGCTCCCCGAGATCGACGACGGCAGCCACGGCGATGCTCCGATTCGGCACCACTAGCGTGTCCCAGTCGACGCCCAGCCGAGCGGCGAGGCCGCCAGGATCCCCGGCAGACAGCCGGTCAGCCAGCGACTCGTGACCAATCGTCTCCAGGTCATCGAAAGCGGCCAGACCGAAGAAGTGGTCGAAATGCCAGTGCGTCACGACGGCAGCGGCCAGCGGAAGATCCGTGACCTGAGCCACCGATGCTCGGATCGCCCGCCCCTGCTCGGGACTGGACCCGGTATCGACGATCATGGCGCGCTCGGAGCCGACGATCAGTCCAATCGTCACGCTGGCCGGCTCCGCCGTGGCCAGGAACACTCCGGGCGCGGTCTCCCGCCATGGTCCGAGGCTGGCCGGTTCGGGACCGGCGGCTGGCTGGCTCATGGCGCTAGACTGGCACTCCGGCAGCCAGAGTGCCAATCGGGTCGGAGTGCCAGCCGGAGTGTCAGCTGGAGTGGAGTGTCAAGGGGCGGAGTGCCAATCGGCCCAGGGACTGGGAGGGAAGATGGACGATCGCAAGATCGACGTGCTGCGCGCCATCGTGACCGACTATGTCCACAGCCAGGAGCCGGTCGGCTCCCGGGCCCTGGTCGAACGGCACAACCTTGGTGTCTCCCCGGCAACGGTCCGCAACGACATGGCAGTCCTGGAGGATGAGGGTTACATCACCCAGCCGCACACCAGTGCCGGCCGGATCCCGACGGACAAGGGCTACCGGCTCTTCGTCGACCGGATCGGCATGGTGAAGCCGTTGTCCGCCGCCGAACGGCGAGCCATTCAGGCCTTCCTCTCCGGCGCGCTCGACCTCGATGATGTGGTCACCCGGACCGTAAGGCTGCTGGCCCAGGTCACCCGCCAGGTCGCCATCGTGCAGTATCCGGTGCTCAGCCATGCCTCGGTGCGCCATGTGGAGCTGGTCACGCTGGGACCTGAGCGGGTGATGGTTATCCTGATCAACTCCACCGGCCGGGTCGAGCAGCGATCGCTGGAGATGCCGACGCACGAGGAGCAGCTGCTGGCCGACCTCCGGGCCCGGTTGAATGCGGCTACCGTGGGACGGACGACCGCTGAAGCGGTGGAACATCTCGGTAGGCTGGTCGGCGAGCTCCCGTCGGAGGAGCAGGTCCTCGGCCAGATCACCATAGCAACGCTGCTGGAGATGCTGGGCACCAGAACCGGCGGCACCCGGGTGGTGGTCGGTGGGGTGCCCAATCTGACGCGGTTCTCCGACGAGTTCGAAACCACGGTGAAGCCAGTCCTGGAGGCACTGGAGGAGCAGGTGGTGCTGCTCAAGTTGCTGGGAGAGGTCTCCACGTCAGACGATGTAACCGTACGGATTGGGCAGGAGAACCCGTACAAGGAATTGCAAACCACCTCGGTCGTCGCTAGTGGCTATGGCAGCCAGGACGACTTGTGGGCAACTCTAGGGGTGGTCGGCCCAACAAGAATGGACTACCCCTCAACCATGGCATCGGTCCGAGCCGTAGCACGCTACGTCGGCCGGTTCCTCTCTGAAGGATGATTTGCAGACGATGAGTTCGGACTACTACGAGTTGCTGGGCGTCTCCCGCGATGCGACGCCAGAACAGATCAAGAAGGCCTACCGCAAGCTGGCGATGAAGATGCATCCCGACGTTGCGTCGGAGCCGGATGCCGCCGACCGGTTCAAGAAGGTCGCCGAGGCCTATGAGGTGCTCCGCGACCCGCAGAAACGCGACCTCTATGACCGTGGCGGCGACCCGATGGGCGGCGGCATGGGGGGCTTCAACGGTGGTGGCATGGGCGGCTTTGGCGGCCAGGCCGGTTTCGACTTCACCAACCTGGTGGATGCCATGTTCGGTCAGCAGACCTCCCGGGGTCCGCGGTCCCGGGTGCGTCGCGGTCAGGATGCGCTGGTACGGCTGGACCTCGAGCTGGCTGAGGCAGCCTTCGGCGCCACCAAACCACTCCAGGTGGATACCGCCGTGCTCTGCCCGCGCTGCAACGGAACCGGGGCGAACCAGGGATCCAAGCCGACCAGGTGCGCCACCTGCCATGGCCAGGGTGATGTCACCCATGTGCAGCGGTCGTTCATCGGCGACATCCGCACCACGCAGCCCTGTCCGACCTGCCACGGTTATGGCTCGGTGATCCCCGACCCCTGTGTTGAGTGTGCCGGCGATGGGCGGGTCCGCTCCAGCCGCACCATCAACGTCAAGATCCCCCCCGGTGTCAGCACCGGCAACCGGATCCATCTTGCCTCCCATGGCGAGGTCGGGCCGGGCGGTGGCCCGGCCGGTGACCTGTACGTCGAGCTATCGGTTAACCCGCATGAGATTTTCAAGCGGGACGGGGACAACCTCGAGGTGGTCGTCAGGATCCCGATGACGGCGGCGGCACTGGGCACCGAGGTGGCGGTGGAGACGCTCGAGGCAGATCTGAGCGATAGCGACGCCGAGGACCGCGAGGTCACGGTGAAGGTGCCGGCGGGCACCCAGTCCGGCACCCGGGTCGCCATTGACGACCGGGGCGTGCCGCGGCTGCGCGGCGGCAACCGGGGCCAGCTGGGCGTCACCTTGCTGGTGCAGACCCCGACCAGG
>JBBSQO010000117.1:0-6564 GCA_038244025.1 Propionibacteriales bacterium | reverse complement strand
GCCCTCTCAAGGCGGTAGCGCGGGTTCGAATCCCGTCGGGGCTACCGTTGAGCCATCCTCTGCGCCCGGTCGGTACGTCAGTTTTCACATCTTTACAGACCTATGTCGTAGTTTGCAGACCCTCGAGAGTCTGCAAGCCGACAATGATCTGCAAAAAGGGAAATTGCCTCGCAAAGCGCACTACTCGGCCACGTCGCCATCATTCTGGACGGCTCGTCGCCAGAACGTCCGGAAGCTGACATCCTGCTGGGTGAGCAATCGGAGGCAGCGAAGCACCGGCTCAAGCAGTACGGTGCCAAGCACGACCTGACGCAGAGCGGCCGCCGGTTCATCTGGCACCGATTGAATGTCCAGCTGGGCAATCTCAGTCACCGCGCCCGCATAGCCGTCCAGGATCGCATCATCGAGGATGATGCCGGCGTCGCCGGCGACGGCGAGCGCCCGATCGAGCTCGCCGATGGCAGGTGTGTCGGAGTGGATCTGCCATCGCTGGCGTGAGATCAGCCGCCGCGCTGGGCTAGGTGTGCTGGGCTTGACGATTCCATCCGCGTCCTGCGCCGCCGTCGGGTCGGCCACCTGGCCCGGGCTCAAGGCATCCTGAGCGCGCCCCAGCAGCTGATGCCACGTTGGTGGCGGTGCGTCCAGCGCATCCAGCACCTTGCGGACCTCCGCGAGGCTGAGCCCGCCACTGACAATGAGCGCACGGACCAGACGGACCCGGTCGACATGGCTGGTGTCGTAGTCCGCCTGGGTTCGGTTCAGCACCGCTCCGGGGTGCAACAACCCTTCCCGCAGATAGAACTTGATGGTCGGAACACTAACTCCGCTGGTTGCAGCCAGGACGGAAATCTTCATCTTCGCTGCCGCTCCTCGGTTGACTAATAGACAGTATAAGTATCTAATATTGGGTATCAACACTATCCAAGGAGCTCTGGTGAACACAAACATTCGCACCACCCATGGTCATCGAGGTGGCCTGGCGCTCTTTCTGATCGGGATGCGGATCAACGCCTGGTGGCGGATCGACTGCTGGCTGCCGGCGTTCCTTGCCATGCCCCGGATGCTCAGGGAGCTGGAGGCTATCTCACAGGCTGCCGATCGGGGCGCGGAAGAAGATCTGGGCTTCCTCGGCTACCGGCTGTTCCTGGCAGCCGGCGGTCCGACCGTGGTGCAATATTGGCGCAGTGTCGATGACATCTATCGCTACGCGTCAGCAGCGGACCACGAGCACCATCCGGCTTGGCGGGCGTTCAATGCCCGGCTGCGCAAGTCCCCCGGCGCCGTGGGGGTCTGGCACGAGACGTACGCGGTGTCGGCGGGCGGCCACGAAAGTGTGTACGTCAATATGCCCGCCACCGGGCTGGCGGCGGCGACCTCGGTGGTTCCGGTTGCCGGGCGTGGCCAGACTGCTCGCGAGCGGATCGCCAGCTGACCACGGCGGGCTTGGTTGTCGGCGCAGATTGAATTAGTCCATGCGCTCGTCGGCGTTGCTCGCGCTGCCTCCCGCCTGGCAGCCCTGTCACCGCCCTGATATTGGCGATGCGCCGCGATCGACGGTCACTCGTTGCCGCTGCGGCGCAGCACCTCGCTGAGCCGTTCCGCGGCCGCAATCACCGCCGGCGCGTGCATCCGCCCGGGCTGGCGGGAGAGGCGCTCGATCGGGCCCGAGACGCTGACGGCGGCAATGACCTTGCCGGAGGGGGAGCGGACCGGCGCTGACACGGAGGCGACGCCGGCTTCGCGTTCGCCGACCGAGTGGGCCCAGCCGCGCCGGCGGACGGCGGAGAGGGACACCGCGGAGTACTTCGACCCGCGCAGCCCGCGCTGCATCCGGTCCGGCTCCTCCCAGGCGAGCAGGACCTGGGCGGCAGAGCCGGCACTCATGGTGAGCTGGGTGCCGACCGGGACGGTATCACGCAGGCCGGACATCCGCTCTGCACCGGCAACGCAAATGCGGTAGTCGCCCTGTCGGCGAAACAGCTGCGCTGACTCTCCGGTGATGTCGCGCAACCGTGCCAACACCGGCCCGGCGGTGGCCAGCAGTCGATCTTCGCCGGCGGCAGAGGCGAGCTCGCCCAACCGGGGCCCGAGGATGAAACGGCCCTGCAGATCCCGGCTCACCAGCCGGTGGTGCTCGAGGGCTACGGCCAGGCGGTGGGCGGTCGGCCGAGCCAGGCCGGTCGAGGTCACCAACCCGGCCAGTGTGGTCGGACCCGTCTCCAGTGCCCCGAGCACGAGGGCCGCTTTGTCCAGAACGCCAACACCGCTAGAGTTGTCCATGTCTTGATACTGCCGTCTCGCATGCTGATATGCAAGTGAGGACGGACATCGCGCACAAGAAGAAGAGAGTGGTAGAACCCATGGGCAAGACATTGAGCGAAAAGCTCTGGCAGGACCACGTCGTACGAGCCGTCGAGGGCGAACCGGATCTGCTGTACATCGACCTGCACCTGGTGCATGAGGTGACCAGCCCGCAGGCTTTTGACGGCCTGCGACAGGCGGGGCGATCCGTTCGGCGTCCCGAGCTCACGTTGGCCACCGAGGATCACAACACCCCGACGCTCAACATTGATCAGCCCATCGCCGACCCGGTGTCGCGCATCCAGGTCGACACCTTGCGCCGGAACGCGGCGGAGTTCGGCATCAGGATCCACAGCCTTGGCGATCTGGACCAGGGGATCGTGCACATCATCGGTCCGCAACTCGGGTTGACCCAGCCCGGCATGACCGTCGTCTGTGGGGACTCGCACACCTCGACCCACGGGGCGTTTGGTGCCCTGGCCTTCGGCATCGGCACCTCCGAGGTGGAGCATGTGCTGGCCACCCAGACGTTGCCCCAAGCCCGGCCCAAGACCATGGCCGTCACTGTCAACGGAGCGCTGCCCTCCGGGGCGACCGCCAAGGACCTGGTGTTGACCTTGATCAGCAAGGTCGGCACCGGTGGTGGCCAGGGCTATGTCGTGGAGTATCGGGGATCGACCATCGAGGCGCTGTCGATGGAAGGCCGGATGACCATCTGCAACATGAGCATCGAGTGGGGTGCCAAGGCCGGCATGATCGCTCCTGATGAGACTACTTTCGCCTACGTCAAGGGCCGTCCGCATGCGCCCACCGGTGCAGACTGGGATGCGGCCGTCGAGTACTGGAAGACCCTGAAGACTGATGATGATGCCATCTTCGACACCGAGGTCCACATCGATGCGGCCGAGCTGGCGCCCTTTGTCACCTGGGGAACGAACCCAGGACAGGGTGTTCCGCTGTCCGGTGAGGTGCCCGACCCGGCTTCCTTCGCCGACCAGGGAGCGCAGGCGGCCGCTGCCCGGGCGCTGGACTACATGGCATTGACCCCAGGGACCAAAATGCGCGATATCGCTGTGGACACAGTGTTTCTCGGATCCTGCACCAATGGGCGGATCGAGGATCTGCGGGCTGCGGCCGGGGTTATTCAGAACCGTCAGGTCGCCGACAACGTACGGATGCTGGTGGTGCCGGGTTCGGCCAGGGTGCGCCTGCAGGCGGAGTCCGAAGGGCTGGATGTGGTCTTCAAGGAGGCTGGGGCTGAGTGGCGGGCAGCAGGATGTTCCATGTGCCTGGGGATGAACCCCGATCAGCTGGCACCAGGGGAGCGGGCCGCCTCGACGTCGAACCGCAACTTTGAAGGACGCCAGGGAAAGGGTGGCCGCACTCACCTGGTGTCGCCGTTGGTGGCGGCTGCCACAGCCGTTGTCGGTACCCTCGCCTCACCGGCAGATCTGTAAGGAGACTGATGATGGAGAAGATCACCACCCATACCGGAGCTGCCCTGCCGCTGCGCCGCAGCAATGTTGACACCGACCAGATCATTCCCGCTGTCTATCTGAAGCGGGTGACCAAGACCGGGTTCGAGGACGGTCTCTTCGCTGCCTGGCGAAACGACCCGGAGTTCGTGCTCAACAAGCCGGAGTTCGCCGCCGCCACCGTACTCATTCCCGGCCCAGATTTCGGTACCGGGTCATCGCGGGAGCATGCCGTCTGGGCCTTGCAGAACTATGGGTTCTCGGTAGTGATCGGTTCTCGCTTCGGCGACATTTTCCGCAGCAATGCCGGCAAGGCGGGGTTGCTGATTGCCGTCGTGGATCAGCCGACCATCGAACAGTTGTGGCAGATAGTGGAGGCCGACCCTGCCACCCCGGTCACCGTTGATCTTGCTGCCCGCAGGATTGCCGCAGGGCCCCTTGATATCGGGTTCGAGATCGATGACTACACCCGCTGGCGCTTGTTGGAAGGTCTTGATGATATTGGTCTGACGCTGCGTCAGGCGGACTCGATAGCCGAATTTGAAGAGCAGCGGGAGTCGTTCCGGCCGGCCGCTCTGCCGGCGAAAGTGGCTGCCGATCATTGATTTTCGGGTGTTTTGACAGCATTTCGCTGCGTTTTCCTTGCGACACGGGAAAAAGAGGCCCTTGGTTATTGTGCGTTACCCCTGTGTTCCCTAGCGTTATTCCCGCAGGCGTACGGTGCGGCTGCTCAAAGAGTCCAACGGGCTTGGGTAAAAGTAGGTCGTGGAAGGGAAGCTTGTGAACAAGGCTCAGTTGATCGAGACGCTCTCTGCCCATTACGACGGCAGCAAGACCGAGGCGGCCAAGGCGCTGAATACAGTGGTGCAGACCATCACGTACCAGACCGCCAAGGGTGAAAAGGTCACCATCACCGGCTTCGGTGTTTTCGAGAAAGTGAAGCGCTCAGCACGGATGGTGCGCAATCCCCGTACCGGAGAACGCAAGCGCGCCAAGGCGACTGCGGTGCCGAAGTTCCGCGCCGGTTCGGACCTGAAGGCATTCGTTTCGGGGGAACGTAAGGTGCCGAAGGCTGCCACCAAGAAGGCCGCGCCGGCGGTAACGGCGCCCGCCGCGACCAAGAAGGCGACGCCAGCCACGAAGGCGACGCCAGCCAGGAAGACAGCCGCAGCCAAGAAAGCTCCGGCAACGAAGGTGACGCCGGTGAAGACGCATGCAGCCAAGAAGGCTCCGGCCACGAAGGTGACGGCAGCAAAGAAGACAGTGGCCCCGAAGGCTCCCGCAACCAAGGGGGCCGCAAAGAAGTCGCCGGCCAAGAAGACTGTCGCCACCAAGGCGCCGGCCAAGAAGACGGCAGCGAAGAAGGCTCCCGCGACCAAGGCGGCCGCCAAGAAGTCCACCGGCAGGCGATCTGCTGCCGCGCGCTAACCCATTGGCTAACCCCATTGGCCAGCTTCGAAGCCCGGCGTTGATCATGAGGAGGATCGTGATCTGGCGCCGGGCCTTGGGTCGGGATGGCTACGTCCAGGCGGTCAGGACCTGCCGGTATCGCGCCGACGCAGCAAAGCCGAGAACGGCGTGCAGGCTCCTGCCAGCCGGCCAGTGGTGCGCACCGGCCACCAACAGCTCATCCAGGCTCAGCATCTCAGGGCTCAGCTCTCCAAGGCCCAGGTCATCAATAAGAGTGCCATCCATCAGGGCCTCGTTGCTGATCCGGACCCGATGTCCCTCGGCAGTGACCGCAGTCCATTGCCGGGCTTGTCCATTGCCTGCCCACTTGCCGTCTTCTGCCTGCCTGATGTCACCGGTACCGGCCGACATCTCGGTGATCGTGCTGTAGCTGCCCAGCGTGCCGCGGGCCGGATCGATCACGCTCTGGGTGGCCCGGCCAAGTCCCAGTCGAAATGCGGCAGCCAGGTCCGCGGTGTCGTCCACATCAGTACGAAGATCACCTACGGCGGCGTCCAGATCGGAGTCGGTGATCCGATGGGCGCCGGAGGACAAGTGGGCAACCGTGGAGGCACCCTCGAATTGCGGGTCAAGCGATGCCCCGGTAGCCATCAGCATGGCCGTGCCGGTCCCCTGCGCATCACTGAGGAAGATTCTGGCAGACCGCGATAGCTGAGCAGTGGCTGCCGACAGCACCCGGCGGATCGAGTTGGGGGTTGCAGCCGGCAGGTCGCTGACACAGGCGAGGACGGAGTCGAAGCCTCGTCGCCGAAGTATCGTGTCTCCCCGGCGCAGTGCCGGGTTGAGGCCAGAGAGCTCACCTCCCCCGGTAGGATCCTCGTCCAGCACCTCGACGTTGCCCAACCCGATGCGGCGCAACGAGCTGTGCAGGGCCGGTTGGTTACTGATCACCAGGACATGATCAAGTGCCGATGACAGGGCGCGCAGGGTGTCGACGGCCATCAGCCAGACCAGCCGTTGACGAAGCGGGGCGGGAAGGCCGGCCATCCGTGACTTGGCCAGCGTCAGTGGCTTCAGAGCCACCACCGCACCGACACGACTGACCACAAAGTCCGATGCTGCCACAACGACCGGTCCTTCCTCGATTAGGGTGATCGCACAGCCAACGACTTGGCCTGAGCATCTTGTGATCAGCGCAAGCGGAGCTACCGCCCGCCAGCGGCGCCCGTACATCAGTAGAGCCGTACATCAGCAGAGCATTTCTACCGAACGATAGGCCGCAATGTCCTCGTCCCCCGCCCGCCGTCCACTCTCCCAGGTGGTGGCTGAACCTGCCGAGCGCACCCTCGCGTTCGTGGTGGGGGTGTTGGCGATATTC
>JBBSQO010000116.1:0-6593 GCA_038244025.1 Propionibacteriales bacterium | reverse complement strand
GTCTGGTGCCTGCTGGTCTGTCGGACCGGGCTGGCATCGTGATCAACACCGCGGTGGCCGGGATGGGCGAGATCGCGACCGCGGAGAACGCCAGGCAGGCCTCCGGTTGGCGCAGTGTCGGACCAACCTTCGTCCCGTCGGTCATCCCCAACATGCCCGCCTGCCAGGCCGCCATCCGGCTCGGCATCCATGGCCCGGTCACCAGCAGTGCGCTGGCCTGCGCCAGCGGGAACGCCGCGGTGCTGGAAGCGGCCCGGTTGATCGCCGCCGGGGAAGCCGATCTGGTGCTGGCCGGCGGTACCGATGCCTCCATCTCGCCGGTGATGTTCGCCGGTCTGTCGGCAATGGGTGCCCTGTCGCGCCGCAACAATGACCCGCAAGCCGCCTGTCGACCGTTTGATGCCGACCGGGACGGTTTCGTCTATGGCGAGGGCGCCGTGGTCTTGGTCGTCGAATCCGCCGACCACGCTGCCGCTCGCGGCGCTCACGTCTATGCCCGGGTGCTGGGAGGTGCGTTGACCTCCGATGCCTTCCACATTGCCGCGCCCCATCCCGAGGGCCGGTATGCGGCCGCGGCCCTTCGGCAGGCTCTGCAGCGCAGCGACCTGCAGCCCAGTGAGGTGGACTACATCTGCGCCCACGGTACCGGTACGCGGGCCAACGACCGTACCGAGACCCACGCCCTGCACCAGGTGCTCGGCTCAGCCGCACCATCCATCCCGACCAGCTCGCCGAAGTCGATGGTCGGCCACCTGATTGGCAGCGCGGGCGCCCTGTCGGCGATGGTCTGCGCACTCGCTATCCGGGACCATCTGGTACCGCCGACCATCAACCTGCAGACCCCGGACCCCGAGTGTGACCTCGACTACGTGCCGAACGAGTACCGCCCGGTTGGCGTCGAGGTGGCGCTGGCCAACGCGTTCGGCTTCGGCGGCCAGAACTGCGTGCTGGCCCTCGGCGCCCCGTGAGCGACTGCGCCTGGCGGAACCTGCTCGGGCCGCTTAACCTGTCGGACGTTGGTCAGCCTCGTTTTCCTACCCTTTCGGGCACATTTGTCCGATCTCCACGTTTTCGCCCTTGTCTTCCTGCCTAGTCGCCGAAACGCTGAGCCCGGTACGCCCGGCATCCGGGAGGCTCAGGCACCGTACGCTTCGGCACCGCCGCAACTGCGACGCGTCAGGGACGGACCAGCAGCCCGGCCGCCTGGTCGGCGATCGCCAGGTCCCGCATCTGGTAGTGGATCTTCTTGCCGGTGGCCGTCAGGGGCACCTCGTCGACGAAACCGTAGAGCCTCGGGCGCTTGTAGTTGGCAAGCATCGGGTCGGCCAGGCAGTGCTTCTCCAGATCCCCGGTGGACGGTGCCTCACCGTGGGCGACCAGATAGGCGACCACCAGCTCCCCCCACTCCGGGTCCGGGAGGCCGACCACGACGGAGTCGGCCACCTGCGGATGCCGGTTGAGCACCTCCTCGACCTGCACTGGATGGACATTCTCCCCGCCCGAGGTGATCATGTCGTCCTTGCGGCCGATGATGGTGACCAGGCCCTCGGCATCCCAGCTGGCCAGGTCGCCGGCATACAACCAGCCGTCGCGGAACTTGGCCTGCTGCTCATCTGGCTGGTTCAGGTAGGCATAGCCGGACTTGACGGAGCGGACGGCCACCTCTCCAACCTCGACACCGTCGCGGGCGACCACATCGTCGGGATCAGCGATCCGGTCAGGATAGACATGGACCACGGCCACGTCGTCATCGGTACAGGAGCGGCCGGCCGAGCCGGCTCCGTCCGGCAGATCCTCCGGTCGCAGGAAGGTGTTCCAGAACGCCTCGGTGGTGCCGTACCCGTTGAAGATCCGCGGCGTCAGCAGACGCTGGTAGCGTAACGCCGCGTCCCGCTCCAGCGGAGCACCCATGGTGACAATGCCCCGCAGGGTGGAAAGATCACGGGCCTGCGCCTCTTGGGCGTCGGCGAGTCTGGCCAGGTTGGTGGGTGCGCCAATCAGGAAGGTCAACCCCTCCTGCTGCACTAGGTCAAGCACCCGGCCCGGGTCGAACTGTCGCAGCACCACCGCACTGGCGCCGACGTAGAAGAGCGGATTGGGCCCACCCGAATAAAGACCGCCACGGTGGAACCAGGGCGTCATGTTTAGGGTCTTGTCGGTCGGTCCGAGCGGGAAGTGCATGATCACGTCGTGAGCGCTGAGCACCTCCACCAGGCTGTTCAGCGCCACGCCCTTCGGCATCCCGGGGGTGCCGGAGGTGTAGAGCCTGGTGGTCTCCCGGTAGGTCGGCGGGTACGGCGGCTGGCCGGGTACGTGCAGTGCGCCGACGCCGAGACCCGGTTCGCTGTCGGCAGCCAGGTCGGCGAACGCGATGGCGCCTGCCAGCGGCTCACCACCGCCAACAGCGACCAGCATGTCCGGCTGGTGCTCGGCCAGCTCCAGTGCCTGGCGCACCACCTCGGTCAGCTCGGTGTCGTAGACGTAGATTTTCGGCCGACTGTCGTCAAGGATGTAGCCGACCTCGCCGGCGGCCAGCCGGAAGTTCACCGGCGAGCCAATCACCCCGGCTCGCTGGGTGGCCAGGTAGCACAGGGCGAACTCCGGGCTGTTGAAGAGCTGGTAGAGGACCACATCACCGCCCCGGAGGCCGCGGGCGCGGAGACCGGCGGCCAGCCGGTCAACCTGGACGCCCAGCTCGGCATAGGTCCAGCTCCGCCCGTTGTCCGGGTCGGTGAGCGCGGTCCGGCCGGCGAACCGGTCCACATTGCGGCGGAAGCCGGCCTCATAGGTGAAGTGGTTCTCAAACACCTCCCGGAAGGCGCTAGGGTCGTAGCCGGGCGTTGCCGCGGAGTCGTGATCGGTCATGACACAGATACCTTTCGCCGGTGATGAGGGCTGGCTTCGACGTTAGCCCCTGACAGTCCATCGGGGCTAACAATCTGAGAACTTGACACCAGTGAACGGGAGCCGGCAAATCTCAGTCTGAGCTGCCGGGGGTGCAGACGACTGGTGTCACGTTTTCAGAGATAAACTCCAAACTATGTCTGATCCAGCCTTGACTGATGTCCGTCCTCAGCAAAGTCGCAGCTCCGGTACAGCGGAGATTGGCGTCACCGGCTTGGCGGTGATGGGCTCCAACTTGGCCCGGAACTTCGCTCGTCATGGATTCGTCACCGCGGTTCACAACCGGACCGACGCAAAGACTCAGTCGCTGGTCACCGAACATGGCAAGGAGGGAACGTTCCTGGCATCGGGTTCGGCCGCCGACTTCGTGGCCTCGTTGGTCCGCCCTCGAAAAGTCGTCATCATGGTCAAGGCGGGCGCCCCCACCGACGCGGTGATCAATGATCTAGCCGCCCTCCTCGAACCGGGAGACATCCTGATCGACGGCGGTAACGCGAAGTTCACCGACACCATTCGAAGAGAAGCCGCGCTGCGTGAACAGGGCATCCACTTCGTCGGATGCGGGATCTCCGGTGGTGAGGAAGGTGCGCTGAACGGGCCGTCGATGATGCCCGGCGGGTCGAAAGAGTCCTACCAGGCGGTCGGCCCGATTCTGGAACGAATCTCCGCGCACGTTGACGGTGATCCTTGCTGCACCCATATTGGATCCGATGGGGCAGGTCACTTCGTCAAGATGGTGCACAACGGCATCGAGTACGCCGACATGCAACTGATCGCCGAGGCCTATGACCTGCTGCGGCGCGGCGCGGGGTATTCACCGGCCGAAATAGGCGACATCTTCCATGCCTGGAACAGGGGCGACCTGGACTCGTTCCTGATCGAGATCACCGCGGAGATACTGAAGCACGTCGACGCGGCCACTCAGCAGCCTTACGTCGACGTCATCGCCGACGCGGCCGGAATGAAGGGCACCGGCACCTGGACGGTGCAGACCGCGTTGGACCTGGGCGTGCCTGTCTCCGGCATAGCCGAAGCGGTGTTCGCCCGAGGACTGTCCTCCCAGTCCGCTCAGCGCAGCGCCTCAACCGAGCTGCCCGGACCCGATGGGTCGACCGTGACCGACCGCGATGTCTTCGTGGAGGACGTGCGCCGCGCGCTGTACGCCTCCAAGATCATCGCGTACGCACAGGGGCTGGACGAGATCGTCGCTGGGGCCCACGCTTACGGCTGGGACATCAACCTTGGCGCGGTCGCCAGGATCTGGCGCGGCGGGTGCATCATCCGGGCCAAGTTCCTCAACCGGATCACCGAGACTTACCGGCAGGCTGATCAGGCTCCGGCGTCACTGATCTTGGCGCCCTACTTCACCGCCGCCCTCGCCGAGACCCAGGATTCCTGGCGCCGGGTCGTCGCCGAAGCGGTTCGGACCGGTGTCCCCACGCCCGGCTTCTCCGCAGCCCTGGCCTACTACGACGGGATCCGCTCCCGCCGGCTGCCCGCCGCTCTCATCCAGGCCCAACGCGACTTCTTCGGAGCCCACACCTATCAGCGCATCGACCGGCCAGGCACCTTTCACACCGACTGGTCCACGGACCGGTCCGAGGTCGAAGTGGCCGGTCTCACGCCCGGCGTCAACGAGGCTGTTCCAGCACCCAGTGCCCAGCCTGGAACATAGGGGATCCCGCTTCTGGCGGTCAGCGCTCTTCGATGTAGCGGCGGGTGACCGCGATGTCGTTGTCACCATGTCCTTGATCGGTCAGTTCTTCGAATGCCGCCCTGAGGGCTGGCAGCAAGATCGGGTGGGTGCCGGTTGCCTCCGCGACAGCGGTGGCAAAGCGCAGGTCCTTCACCATGAACCTCGCGACACCAGAGGGGCTGTAATCCTGGGCCGCTATCCGCTGACCACGAGTAGCCAGGATGCGACTGCCCGCGTAGCCTCCCGCCAGCAAGGTGAACATCTCATGGACATCAATACCGCTCCGGTCGGCGAGCACCGCCGCTTCGCCAAGGGCGAGCACCGTGGCCGCGACGATCATCTGGTTGCAGGCCTTCGCCACCTGACCGGATCCGAGCGGGCCCAGGTGAACGGGGTTGCCGCACGCGGAGAGCACCGGCAGGCCCAGTTCCACGTCGCGCTCATCACCGCCGACCATGATCGACAAAGTGCCGGCAACGGCACCATCCTCGCCGCCGGAGACCGGAGCGTCGATGATGCGAACCCGCCCGTGGGTGCTGTTGGTGAGCCGTTCGCCGAGCTGCCGGACCCCCAGTGGGGATGACGTGGACCCGATGATCAGCAGCAAAGCATCGGGCTCGGCGGCGAGGATGCCGT
This sequence comes from Propionibacteriales bacterium, assembly GCA_038244025.1. GTDB lineage: Bacteria > Actinomycetota > Actinomycetes > Propionibacteriales > Propionibacteriaceae > Microlunatus. The sequence continues at coordinate 1,357 of JBBSQO010000116.1, read as the reverse complement.
CTGGCCCGGACAGCACCGCTTCTACCTCGGGCAGATCCGGGAGCATCAGCAAGATGACATCGGCTCCCCCTGCCAGTGTGCGAGGTGTGTCGTGCCACTCTGCTCCGGCGTCGATCAGGGCCTTGTGCTTACCCCGGATGCGGGCGGTGATCCGGGTAGCGCCCCCGATAGATCTGAGAATATTAGCCGCCATTGGGCTGCCCATCACACCGAGTCCAATGACACCTACGGTGCCGCTCAACATGGAGTCGGATGAGGTAGCCATGCGCACAGAATAGCTAAGAGTCCATCGGTGAACAGGAGTCGCGACTCCCAGGGCGCGGTCCCCTTTCCCTTGCCGGTCTGCTTCGCGGTGTGGTTGGCTGTGGTCAGGCCTGTCGACGAACTTGATATCTAGGGGAGATCACGATCATGAGCCATGATGCCCCCAAGCCGCCCGTTCGCGATTCGGATGACCCTGATTACGCGGCTAACCTCCGGCGGGCAACACTGGCCAGCAGTGTCGGCAGCGCATTGGCATATTTCGACTTCGCCCTCTACGGTCTGGCCTCCGCACTGATTTTCTCCCGGCTGTTCTTTCCCTCGGGGTCGCGGTCTCCCGGGAGTTCAGCGCCGTGATCGCGGGTGGCCTGGCTGGTGTCCTCGGTACCATCTTGATCAAGGCGTTCGACGGCTCCTGGGTGCCACTTGGCATCTACACCTTCGTCCTGGCCGGGATCACCTTTGTCACGACCTTGATCACCCCGGAGACACTGCGCCGTGACCTGATGCGAGTAGCCGACGCGATTGATGACGTACGAGCCGGCGCGGCCGATGAGATGAAGGTCGACCTGTGACTTTGTTCGACCTGACCGGCCGTAGTGCCCTCGTCAGCGGTTCAAGCCGGGGCATCGGTTTCGCCTTGGCCAGGGGATTGCTTGAGGCTGGGGCGCGGGTTGCCATCCATGGTCGCGACATCGGCCGGGCGACGGCGTCGGCGGCTGCCCTGGCGGAAGCGACCGGGGGTGAGACCCGGGTTGCCACCTTTGATGTCACCGACTCAGGTGAGGTCGATGCCGGTATCAGCGAGCTTGAGGGGGACTGGGGAACCCCGGACATCCTGGTCAACAACGCCGGCGTCCAGCGTCGAGCACCGTTTGTCGATTTCAGTATCGACGACTGGAAGGACTTGGTGGCCACCAACCTGACCAGTGCCTTCCTGGTCGGGCAGCGGGTCGCCCGGGGCATGGTGGAGCGGGGCAGCGGCAAGATCATCAACATCGGGTCGGTGCAGAGCCAGCTGGCCCGACCTGGCATCGCCCCGTACAGCGCACCCAAGGGGGGCATTGTGATGCTGACCAAGGGGTTGTGCGCAGAC
>JBBSQO010000115.1:0-6596 GCA_038244025.1 Propionibacteriales bacterium | reverse complement strand
TGGGTGCTGGGTGCCGAGCTGCAGCAGGGCCCGGGTCCCACGCAACAGCCCAGTGCCACGCAACAGCCCAGTGCCACGCAACAGCCCAGTGCCACGCAACAGCCCAGTGCCGCTCGACAGAACCGTGCCGCTCGACAGACCAGTGCCGCCCAGCTGGGCGCCGGTGAGGTATTTGTGGTCGAGGCCGATGAGAGCGACGGGACCTTTCTGCAGTACCCGGCCGAGATCGTTGTGGTGACCAATGTGGAGGCTGACCATTTGGACAACTGGCGGACCTCGGAGGCCTATCGAGCGGGCTTTGTCCGGTTCGTGTCGGGTGCGGCAGCCCACACCGTAGTGATCAACATTGACGATCCGGGCGCCGCCGAGGTCGCTGCGACCGTTGCTGATGGCACCAGCCGGGTGGTCACCGTCGGCGAGGACAGCCGAGCCGATGTGGTGATCTCCGATGTCAGCTTGACGGGTACTGCTTCCAGGGCGGTGCTGCGTTACGGGAAGGGCGATGGCGACACCGGCAAACCGCTGCGGTTGCAGGTGCCGGGGCGCTACAACGTGCACAATGCGGCCGTTGCCTATGCGGCCTGCCGCAGCCTGGGCCTGCCTGATGAGGAGATCCGGGACAACCTGGCTACCTTTGCCGGTACCGTCCGCCGCTTCCAGCTGGTGGGCGACCAGGCCGGTGTGCGGGTGTTCGATGACTATGCCCACAACCCGACCAAGGTCCGGGCTGCCCTGGGCAGCGGTCGCCAGGTCTGTGGCCCTCAGGTCAGCGGTGGGGGCCGGCTGATCGTCGTCTTCCAACCACACCTGTACAGCCGGACCCGCGACTTTGCGGCCGAGTTCGGGGCTGCCCTGTCGCTCGCCGACGCGGTTGTGGTGATGGATGTGTACGGGGCCCGGGAAGAGCCGATCGAAGGTGTCTCTGGACGGCTGATCGCCGAATCAGTGCTCGACACCGAGGTCTATTTTGTCCCTACGCCGGAAGGTGTGCCCCGAATCGCCGCCGGCCTCGCGGTCGCCGGGGACATCATCATGACGGTCGGGGCCGGCGATGTCACCGAGCTGGGTCCGGCGATCGTGTCTTTGCTCGCGGAGCGGGACCGGACTGTCCCGCGGACCGGCAGCCATGGCAACCAGGCGGGCAGTCATGCCCCGGGCGAGGAAGGCAGCCATGAGCCCGGCCGCTAGCCAGACGAAGCCACCAGGCCAGACGACGCCATCAGACCGGGCCAAGGGCCAGGGTCAGCCGAGGCCGCGGAGCCGAATCTCCGACGCCACCATCCAGCTGGAACTGCGTCGGCGGCGTCGGCGGCGTAGCCGGATTGTCCGGTGGGTGGTGGTCCTGGTGTTCGTCGCCGTACTGGTCACCGGCGGCTGGCTGGCCGGCTTTTCCTCGGTTCTCGCCATCCGGCAGGTCGAGGTGTCCGGGACAAGGATGCTGTCACCGGTTGCGGTCGAGCAGGCGGCCCAGGTGCCGATCGGGCGCCCCATGCTGCGGACCGACCTTCGGCAGCTGACCGAGCGAACCCAGACCTTGGCCCCGGTGGAGAGCGCCGAGGTGACCCGCGTCTGGCCGAAGACGATTCGCATCACCGTCCGGGAACGAGCGGCTGTTTATGCCCTCTCGCAGGCAGGAACCGGGGCTGAGCTGGACTATCTGCTGGTGGATCGGCACGGCGTCGGTTACACCAGCGTCGCTCAGCCACCGAAGGGGTTGTTGGTTGCCAGTGTCCGGACTACTGACTCCTCGGTGTTGAAGGACATCGCGGTCGTGGTGGCTGCCCTGCCGGTTGCGCTGCGCCAGCGGGTCGACCAGATCTCAGCCGCGTCGCCGGACACCATCGAGCTGGCTCTCGACAACGGCGCGGTGCTGCGGTGGGGCAGTGCGGACCAGTCCAGGCTGAAGGCGAAGGTGGCCGTTGCACTGCTACACCGCAAGGCCCGCGTCTACGATGTCACCGCCCCCGGCCAGCCGGCTACCCGCTGATTCAGCTCCTTGCCTTACCGTCAAGTTCACGTCGAGAGAAAAGCATCGATATTGCCGCCCAATGCCTCGTTCGGTGGGTCCATGTGGACATCACTACCAGCGGTCTCATAACCTGACAAGCACGCCGTGTCTGACGCTGGATACCCTTCCCTGTTGAGTTCAGGTTAAGACTTGGCCCCAGTGGAGTTAGCCCAGTGGAGTTTAGTCCAGGGGAGTTTAGTCCAGTGGAGTTTAGTCCAGTGGAGTTCGTCCAGTGGAGTTAGTAGAGCGTCCGGTCGCAGCAGAAAGAGGAAGAACCCGTGGTCACTGCATCACAGAACTACCTGGCCATCATCAAGGTCGTCGGGGTCGGCGGCGGTGGTGTCAACGCCGTCAACCGCATGATCGATGCCGGGTTGCGTGGGGTGGAGTTCATTGCCGTGAACACCGACGCCCAAGCCCTCTTGATGAGCGATGCTGATGTCAAGCTCGACATCGGCCGGGAACTGACTCGCGGCCTTGGCGCTGGCGCCGACCCGGACAAGGGCAGACAGGCCGCCGAGGACCACGCAGAGGACATTGAAGAGGTCCTCAAGGGGGCCGACATGGTTTTCGTTACGGCTGGCGAGGGTGGCGGCACCGGTACCGGCGGCGCTCCGGTGGTGGCCAGGATCGCTCGTGCTCTCGGCGCTCTGACCATTGGTGTGGTGACCCGCCCGTTCGGGTTCGAGGGCAAGCGCCGATCCGTGCAGGCGGACGAGGGAATTGCCAATCTGCGCGAGGAGGTCGACACCCTGATCGTCATCCCGAACGACAAGTTGCTGGAGATGACTGATCATCAGGTGGCCATCCTGGATGCATTCAAGCAGGCTGACCAGGTCCTGATGCAGGGTGTCTCCGGCATCACCGAACTGATCACCACGCCGGGCCTGATCAACCTCGACTTCGCCGATGTGAAGTCGGTGATGTCCAACGCCGGCTCAGCCTTGATGGGGATCGGATCTGCCCGGGGCGAGGACCGCGCGCGGGCGGCAGCAGAAATGGCCGTGTCGTCTCCGCTCCTAGAGGCTAGCATTGATGGTGCGCACGGTGTATTGCTGGCTATTGCCGGTGGGTCCGACCTGGGACTGTTCGAGGTGTCGGCGGCGGCCAACCTGATCCAGTCCGCCGCTCATGAGGACGCCAACATCATCTTCGGCACGGTCATCGACGACTCTCTCGGCGACGAGGTGCGGGTCACGGTCATCGCCGCCGGGTTCGAGGGAGGAGTCCCGCCCCGTCGGCAGCAGGGTATTGGCCGCAGTGCTGATGCACGCCAACCGAACAACGGCCAGGGGTCTCAGGGCCAGGCGGCAACCCGTCAACCGGTCCCAGCCGGCCAGCAGCAGTCCGCCGACGGGGGGACCCAGCTGATCAACCCGCTGACTGGTGCCCCGGCCAAGCAGCCGTCATCGGGGCAGTCCGGCGCGGGTAGCCAGCCCGGAAGCCAGGCCCAACCCGGAAGCCTGTCCCAACCCGGAAGCCCGTCTCAACCCGGAAGCCCGTCTCAACCCGGAAGCCAGGCCCAACCGCAGGGGGGACAGGATCGGGACAGTGGCCGGCAGGCTCCCGCGTCCGGGCGTGGCCAGCAGCCGCCCTCGCCGCGACCACCGGCCGATGACGATGATCTGGACATCCCGGACTTCCTGAAATAGTCGGCCCCGGTCGAGCTTGGCGGGTTTTGGTTATTCAGCCACCGGGGAGGTCGTTCAATAACCAAAAGTTCGCCGAGCGACGACTCCTCCGAGCTGAGGCGCGCTTGTGTTTACCTTTTGTCAGCGACCGGCCGCCGGTGCCAGGATCGGGGTGGCCTTCACCGATCGGCATGGCGGGGTCAGTCACGGCCCGATGGGCGCTCTGAATCTGGGACGCTCCGATGTCGACGACCCTGCCGCGATCCGGGAGAACTTTGACCGGGTGCGCACCGCCCTCGGCGTCACCACCGTGCTGGCTGTCCGTCAGCTGCACACCGCCGACGTACTGGTAGCTGACGATGCGCTGGTGTCGGCCTGGTCGCCGGACCGCCATCTCGGCTCGTCGCTGCCCGGCCAGGCACCACTGCCAGTCGCGGACGCGATCGTCAGCGCGGTGCCCGGCGCAGCCTTGTGCATCCGGGTGGCTGACTGCCTGCCGATTCTGCTCGCGGACCCGCACGCGGGGGTCATTGGCGCGGCCCATGCCGGCCGACGTGGGCTGGTCGCCGGCGTGGTCGCCACTACGGTGACGGCCATGCGGACGCTCGGCGCCGGTGCGATTCAGGCCTGGATCGGGCCACACATCTGCCGGCGTTGTTATGAGGTGCCGGCCACGATGGTCGCCGAGATCGCCGAGCAGTTCCCGATCGCCCGGGCGGTCACCTCCTGGGGCACCCCGGCCCTGGACCTGGCAGCCATCGCGGCAGCACAGCTTGACGACCTGGGGTGCTTTGTCACCAGCGCGGAACACTGCACCCGAACCGTCCAGGACTTGCCCAGCTATCGTCGCGATGGCCAGCAGAGTGGCCGGCAGGCGGGATTTGTCTGGCTTACCTGAGTGTCTTGGTCAGGTTCTCCCAGCCCAGCCGGTAAGGTCAGAGCCGAACTTGCACCACGAGAGGCGGACTGATGCCGGAAAAACTGAAGCGCGCTGCGGCATGGCTGGGTTTGGTGACCGATGATCGCTATGCCGGATATGACGATGCCGACAACGAGCTCACCGAGGGTGTCAGCCGCGACGAACTGGACGAGGGCGAGCCCCCGCCGGCACCACGGGGCTCCTCGCTACGCGAAGGGCCGGCTAGTGTCACGACACTGGACGGTCGGCGTAATGACTCTGACCAGGTGCACGAGACCACTCCACGGACGGCTGACTTGTCACGTATCATCACGGTGCATCCACGCACGTACAACGAAGCGCGAACGATCGGCGAGCACTTCCGTGACGGGGTGCCGGTCATCATGAACTTGTCCGAGATGGAAGATGTTGACGCCAAGCGGCTGGTGGACTTTGCTGCTGGCCTGATTTTTGGCCTCCGTGGCACTATCGAACGTGTAACCAGCAAGGTCTTCCTGCTCTCGCCGCAGAACGTCAACGTGACAGCAGAGGACAAGGAACGAATTGCGGGCGGCTTCTTCAACCAGAGTTGAGGGGGCCGGCGCTGAAGCCATCAGGCTGACTAGGGGCCCTTCATACTGACTCGGAGAATGTGTGTTTGTCATCGGTCGTGTCATCGACGCGCTGCTCGGGATCTTCTTGCTGATCCTGTTTGCCCGGATGATTTTGTCCTGGGTCCCTGTCCTGGTACGGGAATGGGAACCGCGCGGAGCCCTTCTGGTGGTGGCTGAGGTCATTTATTCGATCACTGATCCGCCGCTGCGGTTGCTGCGCAAGGTGCTTCATCCGGTCCGGATCGGCAGTATGATGCTGGACCTCGCTTTTCTGGGCCTGTGGATCATCGTCATCATCCTCCAGCGGGTCAATGCGGCCGTTTTCTTCGGCTGACGGACTCCGATCCCAGATCGGCTCATTTCCCCTTCCCGGACCTGGCGGCACGCGACTCGTCATCCCTTTTGGGGACCTGGCATGTGTCATCCGTGGTCAAGTTCGATACGGTAGAGCCGATTGGCCATGGGATCACTCGCAGAACTAACTCGACTACTTGAGGTGAACGATGACGCTGACGCTGGACGATGTGCGCAACACCAAGTTCCGCATGGCTCGACGCTCTGGTTACGAGGTTGTCGACGTCGATCAGTTCGTTGATCAGGTCGAAGAGGCATTTGCCCAGCTGACCGAAGAGAACCAGATGCTGAAGAGTCAGATAGCGGCGCTGAAGTCTGGCACGGCGGCTCCGGCGGGTCAGGACGACCGAGGTGACGAGTCGGCCACCCAGCAGGGCCGGTCGGACGGGCAGGAAGGGCAGGGCTTCGGGCGTGAGCCTGGGGCGGCGATGCCGGCGGCCGCTACCGCAGTCGTCGGAGAGGGTGGTGAGCGTGTTGTCGTCACCACCAGTGCCGAGGCCAGCCCAGCGGTTGTCCGCCTGGTGCAGCTGGCCACCGAGCAGGCCGAGCGGCTGATGGCCGAGGCAGGAGAGGAGGCCACCCAGACGATCGAGGAGGCCAAGAGAACCGCACATCAAGTGACCACTGATGCCCGCACCAAGGCCGAGCGGATCGAATCCGAGGCTCGGGTCAATGCCGAGAAGATGCGCAGCGATGCGCAGGGCCGGGCCACCGACCTTGATCGTGAGATTGAGGACCGACGGCGTGAAACGTTCAGCCATCTCGAGCAGGAACGTGATCAGTTGACGTCCTCGGTCGAGGAGCTTCGGGAGTTCGAGGCGACATTCCGGGCGAGCTTCACCGCACACCTCAAGGGCCAGGTCGACTCGCTGGAGCGGGCGAACTTTGAGCCCGACAACACGCCGGGTTTGCTGTCCGACGTTTCGGACAATTCCGCAGCCGGTCGTCGCGGGCGCCGCGGCGATGGGCCCGCGGGCACCAACCGCAATGCCGACCAGCGTGCGGATGGGCACGGCGTTCGCAACGGGCACGGCGTCAGGGGTCACAGCCGATGACTGTAGCGATCACCCGTCGCGGCTGGGTCACGGCTG
>JBBSQO010000114.1:0-6611 GCA_038244025.1 Propionibacteriales bacterium | reverse complement strand
TGACAGTTCAGGCGTATCTCTTCGCAATCGACGCCGCTTCGCTTCCGTACGAGGCGCTGTGGCTTACGGCATGGACCAGCAGCGGGTGCAGCTGGTGGAGCCCGATCAGGTCCTGCCAGCCGGTCGCCAGCTCGGCGGTCTCGGCGTAGCTGGCCGTGATCGTGCCCAGGTGCGGGGCTCCGAACAGGTGCAGCATGGCCAGATCGGTCAGCCCATCACCGCCGTGGGCAGCCGGGTCAATCAGCACCACACCACGGTCGGTGAAGACGAGGTTGCCGGCCCACAGGTCGCCGTGGATCCGGGAGGGCACCCGGTCGTCATCGAAGTCGCCGCGCCGCAGTCGTTCACAAACCTTGTCCACCGCGCCGGCACCGGCTGCGCTGAGGTTGCCGATGTCTCGCGCGGCCCGGGCGTACGGCAACAGGCGCTGCTCGGCAAAGAACTCACCCCAGTGGTCGGTGGGCCGTAGCGTGAGCGACTGCCGGCCAATGAACCCGTCGCCGGACCGGCCATCCGGACCCTGGCCGAAGGCGCCAGCCCCGGCAGCGTGGGTGTGGGCGAGGGCCTGGCCAAACTCCGCAGCGGCTGCTGCTGACGGTCCAGTCGGGATCAGCTCCTCGAGCGTGATGAAGTCGTCGCCGACCTCGCGTACGGCAGCCACAGGTGCCGCAGCTGGCCCGGCAGCGGCCAGCCAGTTGAGTCCGGCAGCCTCGCTGGCAAAGAAACCAACTGGTGCGTCGCTGCGTCGTTTGGTGTAGGCCATGACAGCAAGACTGCCATCAGCGCTGGTCGGGATGAGTGGCCAGGGCCGGGGTCGAACCGGCGACCTTTCACTTTTCAGGCGAACGCTACTACCAACTGAGCTACCTGGCCGTGTCCGGACGCCGAAGCGGACCGGACACGAAAGCGGCAAACGCTGCTGCAGAGCTGCAGCACCGCTCTCGCGACCCCGACGGGACTCGAACCCGCGACCTCCGCCGTGACAGGGCGGCGCGCTAACCAACTGCGCTACGGGGCCCTATGATGCTAGGACCACAATGTGTCAAACAAGCTGAACCTGTCCGAACCAGCCCGCGAAACTATAGCGTAGCCCAGAGTGGTTCCAAAAATTCGTATCCCCAACGGGATTCGAACCCGCGCTGCCGCCTTGAAAGGGCGGTGTCCTAGGCCGCTAGACGATGGGGACCTGACCGCAAGACTATAGGGCGGCTGCCTGGCTGAGCCCAAACCGGGCGGTCAGTTGAGCTGGCACGGCGTCAGCTAAGGACGGTGATGTGGACGTGGTCCTTGTGGTTGGCCGTGTCACTGCCGCGATCTGCCATGAACCGCCAGCCCTCGCTGGCGCGTCGCACATTCCAGATGTGCTGGTTGTGGATGATGTACTCGATGTGCAGCGACGGCTGGTTCTTCTGCGCCCACGCGATAATCCGCTTGCCCAGTGCCTGACCGGCAGCCGAGCGGTAGTTCGGGATCATCAGGTCAAGTGCCCGGCCGGATGGGTGGTCCGGGATCGGATCCGGCCGCACGCCGTAGTAGGTGGTGATCTCCGGGAAGGTGGCTCGGGCCTGGTTCAACAGGTTGCGGGCATTGGCGGTGAGCCCCTTCTCGACCCCGGAGCTTGGCGATGTTGCGCCGGCCGGTTTGCTGCTGGAGAGGTACTGGGCCGTGACCCAGCGGGCTGCTCCCTGATAGATCACCTGCATCCGGCCGTTCTGGATGATCCCGGTGATCTGCAAGATCGATCCCTTCGGGACCGTGGTGATCACCGTGTAGTGCTCGTCCGCCGTGGTACGAATCAGCAGGTCGGCCGTCGCGTAGCGCGATCCGGTGATCGTTGGCAGCGATGGGGCAGCAGGGGCACTGACCGACGCTGCCAGATACTGGGCCGTCACCCAGCGCACCGCACCCTGGTAGATGATCTGGGCTCGGCCGTTCTGCACGATCCCGGTGATGGAAAGCTTGGTGCCGGTCGGGACATCACCCAAGTTCTTGAAGGCGCTGGTCGAGGTGCTGCGGATCATCAGCGCCGTGGTAGCGAATCGGGTGCCGATCACTTTCGGTGTGCCGGGGGTGGTCGGGCTGCCGGGGGCTGTGCTCACCAGGTAGTCACTGCTTACCCAACGGGCCTTGCCAGCGTAGATGATTTCGGTGAAGCCGCTCCGGGTGGCGCCAGTCGCCGCTACCGAACCCCCGCGGACCACCAACCCGACCACCGAATACGACGTGGCCGGTCCGCTGCGGACATTGAGCGCCGCGGTGGTGTATCGGGTGGTCTTGGCTGCCACACCGGTTGGCTTGACTGCCGCACCGGTTGGCTTGGCTGCGCTCACCGTGGTCAAGTACCGGCTGGAGATGTAGGCGGTCTTTCCGTGGAAACGGATTGGTGTCCAGCCGGCCCTTGACTGCCCGGCAGTGGCAATCGCCTGGCCACGATACAGGCCGCCGACGATGGCGCTCGCCGTGGACGGACTGGAGCGGATGTTGACGCTGGTGGTGGCCGTCACCGAGGTGTCAGTCCAGGCCGGTGCCGCGCCGAGACCCAACCCGCCAAGTCCGGTCAGCAGCGCAGCCGAGGCGCTCAAGGCGATGGTGGTCCTGGTTTTGCGCAGCGTGCTGTACATATTGGCGTTTCCTCCTCGATGGCCTTCCCGACCACCGCACATAGGGGCGAATGGTTGATTCCACGACGCCCCCCGAAGTCATCACGTCAATAACAGCAACCACATACATCGCAGGACTCTAGTGCTGAAACACCTGTTCCATCAACCTCACGAACTACTTTGGGTCGATCGTGCAACTCGACACGCCGTTACATGGAAAAGAATTACAAGATTGTGATTATCGCTAGCGCGGCTGGGTAGAGTGGCCTCACCAACGCAGAAATGGCAGGGCCAGCATGATCGAGATGTCGGTGGAAGAGTTCGAGGCCCGGGTGGGCGAGGCATTGGACCAGGTCCCGGACGTACTGTTCTCTCTGATCGACAACTGCGTTGTCCTGGTCGAGGATGACCCACCAGCTGGCCAGCCAAGCCTGCTGGGGCTCTACGATGGTGTGCCGCTGACGGAGCGCGACAGTCAGTACGCGGGCGTGCTGCCGGACCGGATCTACATTTTTCGAAACCCGATGTTGCAGATGTGCATCTCGGCCGAGGAGGTGATCAAGGAAATCCACATCACCGTCGTGCACGAGATCGCCCACTATTTTGGCATTGGAGACAACCGGCTGCATGAGCTCGGCTACGCCTAACCCGTACGCCTAACCTGTACGGCGGCGCTCGCCACCGGAAGCGCCTTGCCACTCCCCGATCAGGCCTTATCGTTATTGGATGGACACGGAGTGGAACTGGGCCGGCAACTACGCCTATGGGGCGACGGCCATCCATCGGCCAACCTCGGTTGCGGCGACCCAGGAGCTGGTGGCCCGGCTCACCCAGGTGCGAGCACTGGGCAGCAGGCACTCTTTTAATGACGTCGCGGACTCGCCGGGTGAGCTGATCAGCCTCCAACAACTGCCACGCGAGATCACGTTCAGCCAGCAGGGCTCGACGGTCACCGTGGATGGGGGGATCACCTACGGCGAGCTTGCCACGGCCCTTTGCCAGCAGGGATATGCCCTGGCCAACCTGGCATCTCTGCCGCACATCTCGGTGGCCGGGGCCTGCCAGACCGGAACCCATGGGTCGGGGATCGCCAACCAGAGCCTGGCCGCCGCCGTGTCGGCGATGACCATGATCACGTCCTCGGGTGCACTGGTCACCGTCGCCGGTGAAGACGCCGACTTTGCTGGTCGGGTGGTTGGCCTGGGGGCAGCAGGGCTGATCACCAGCCTCACGCTGGCGGTCGAGCCTGCTTTTGAGGTCGCCACCACCGTCTACACCGGACTGCGCTGGGAGACGATGCTGGACCAGCTCGAGGCGCTGCTGGCGGTTGCCTATTCCGTCAGCATCTTCGTCGAGTGGTCAGATCCGGACCGGTCACAGGTCTTTGTGAAGAGCCGTACCGATACTGAGACCACCCAGCCGGAACAGCTGTTCGGTGCCCTGCCCGCCGACCGGCCGCTGCATCCCGTTCGGGGCGTCGAAGCGATAGGTTGCACCGAGCAGTTGGGGCGCCCCGGTCTGTGGTGTGATCGGCTGCCGCACTTCCGGCTGGATTTCGTCCCCAGTACCGGGCAGGAGCTGCAATCGGAATATCTCGTCTCACGCGAGGACGGTCCGGCCGCGCTACACGCCTTGCGAGGAATCGAAGCGGAACTGGCGGAGCTGGCCCAGACGATGGAGATCCGCAGCGTCGCCGCCGATGGTCTCTGGCTGAGCCCTGCCTATCAACGCGACTGTGTTGGCCTGCATTTTACCTGGATCAAGGACCAGGCTCGGGTGCTGGCGCTACTGCCCAACCTCGAGCGACTGCTGCAACCCTTCGATGCTCGACCCCACTGGGGCAAGCTCTTCGTGACACCGGCGAAGCGGCTGGCTGAGCTGTTCCCCCGGATGGGCGATTTCGTCGAGCTGGTCCGTACCTGCGATCCGTACCGAAAGTTTGCCAACGCCTATCTGCGGCGGGTTACCGGGTACGACAGCTGAGCGATTCGCCGGTTCGGTCACTCTTTGCGACGGTCGAGCTTGGCGGGACCACTCTTCACGCCATCAGCAGATAGACCAGCGCGCCGGCGCCGGTGATGACGACCAGGGCTGAGGTCAGCAGGTGGGTCCGGCCATCGCCGATCGGGTCACCTCGATGCAGGGCACGGTTGTACGCCGTATATCGGCGCCTGGAGAGCAAGCCGAGCAGTGCCGTGGTGACGATGGCGGCTAGTGCGACGGTGACGGCCAAGACGAGTGAGGTGGGGGCCAACAGGCGGGCCACCACCAGGCTGCAGGCAAGCCCAGAGAGGGTGGTGCGCTGCCAGGATAGCTGGGTGCGCTCATTTTGGGCAGCCTTGTCCCAGAGCTCACCACTCACCGGAAGCTCACGACGAGGAGCGCGATCAGTGCCACGGCGATGACACCGAGAGTGAGGAAGTGGATCACCGGCGACGATGGCAGGGGTTGGTTGAGTCGTAACGCCCGCTCATTGCGCATCCAGCGGGTGACCGCACCCACACCCGCGGCCAGGCCACAGATCAGCAGCAGGATCGAGGCGACCTCGGTCTCGATCGCCAAGTTGCCGGCATAGTCGCCGATGGCGGCGATCGCGACTCCGGCGGCCACGAAGCCCAGTCCGGTACGGATCCAGGCCAAGAAGGTGCGCTCGTTGGCGAAGGAGAACCGAGGATCGGGCTCCTGGCCGACGCCATAGATCGACCTTGGCCACCGTCGGTCGGTCCGCTGCTGGGGATCGGGAGTATCGCTCACACTCGGATGCTAGCGAATCGCCGCGATGATCCAACTCTCCTTGGCCGAGCTGACCCATCGCCGGCACCTGCCTAGGTCAGTCGGTCGGACATAATTCGCCTGCAGATCGCCCCGGCTCAGCACCGTTGCGCCGACCACTCCGGAGATGGTCGTGAGCAGTGCAGGATCATCCACCGCGATGGCGAGCAACGCCATGGTGCGCTGAATGGCGTTGATCTCAAGGGTGTGGCGCACCTCGTCGGAGAAGGCGGGGCCGGCCAGGACGAGCCCGGTCTGGCTGACGGCCAGCTTTTCCAGCACCGGAAGGATCTCACGCATCGACGTGACGGGTTCGGCGCAGATGAGAACCCGGGGTCTCTCGAGCTGCGCCCACTGGGTGGACTGGTCCGTGATGAAGTCGGCCGACAGGAAGCCGACGCTGAGCCTGGTTGCCTCCTCGCTCACCAGCTGCGCCTTGATCTCTTCCCTGTCGTCTCGGCTCAGTGTGGTCGTCACCTGGTCCTCTGAGCGGCGACGTGCCTGGAGTTCGGACAGGTAGTGCGGGGCGGGCGAGTCGGGATGGAACTGTGGGATGTCCCGTTTCGGCGGGGCCAGCATCTCCTCGGCCCGTCGCTGGTTCTTCTTCCGGTCATGCAAGGCCCCGTACAGGATCACCGCGACGCCGATGACGCATACAGCGATCAGGCCGATGATCCAGGGCTCCATGAGCCCAGCCTGCCATGTGAGGTCTCCTACTTGGCCATACCTGGCAGGTCGACTCGGCATTTGCCTGCCGCTGCCGCTACAGTATCTAGGCGCCATCCCCGTGAGGGGCCTCTAGCTCAATTGGCAGAGCAGCGGACTTTTAATCCGCGGGTTGTGGGTTCGAGTCCCACGGGGCCCACCAGCCTCTGACAAGGGGAAATAGGTGGTTTCGCGACCTGCTGCGGCCGGCTGATTCGGGCCCGTACAGCCATTCGTACAGCCATCTTTTTTGGAGGATGTGCGGTCGCACCGGTGAAGCCCCACAAATCGGGGCCGGCGGTGCGGCAGATTGGCATGCCAGAGATGGTGGCGGCTACTCGAAGAGGGGAGCGCGCTGCCTCGGTGGTTGCGGCTCGTTCGATCTCGGGCAGCACGTGCGCGTAGGTATTCATAGTGAGGCCGATCTGGTTGTGACCGAGCGTCTTCATGACTGTCCGAGGTGACGCACCGCTCAGGAGCATGAAAGTGGCGCAGGCATGGCGGTTATGGGGAATTCCCCATAAGCGCCATGCC
>JBBSQO010000113.1:0-6642 GCA_038244025.1 Propionibacteriales bacterium | reverse complement strand
GACCACATCCGGGTGCTGGCTGAGTAGCAGCGCGACATTGGTTTGCGGTGCCAGCGCGACCAAGGTGACCGGATCCGCAGCCCTGAGAATCTGCTCATACAAGAGGTCGGTCGCTCCGAGCGACGAACATGCCCGGTGCGTCTCGGGCAGCGCGATATCTCCCAAGCCGTCCGAGCCATGGACCTGGGAGGCGTGTCGGGCCTTCTCCAGCAGCGGACGGGACGCCCCGGCCGCAACCGGAAGCTCTCGAGCCCCGGCCGCATCAAGTACCTTGTGGGTATTGATCAGGACCTGGCGAAGCGAGGCATTTCCGGCCACGCAACTGACTCCGGCCAGCTGCAGGTCAGGGTGCGCGGCGGCGTAGAGGAGGGCAAGTGCGTCGTCGGTGCCGGTGTCCACATCGAGCAGCAAGGTATGCACGCTCGTTTCTAGCACGACAGTTGCTCGAGACCGCGGGCGGGATGGTGCAGTGAGCACCGAGTGGAAATAGATAGCCACACTATGCAATAATACGAGTACGGGCCCATGGACGGCCATCCCACAACGTCAGGATTGAAGACCCCAACAGATGAGCTCATCCGAAACAGAAACTGCCAGCATTCTGGACCAGCCCAAAGCGGTCTGGGCGGTGGCCTTCGCCTGCGTCATTGCCTTCATGGGTATTGGGCTGGTCGATCCCATCTTGCCCGCCATCGCCCATGATCTGGGGGCTTCCCAGACCCAGACCATGCTGTTGTTCACCAGCTATCTGCTGGTCACCGGTCTAGCGATGTTCATCACCAGCTGGGTTTCCAGCCGGATCGGTGCCAAGAAGACCTTGATCATCGGCTTGGCGCTGATCGTGCTCTTTGCCGCACTGGCCGGCGCCTCCGGCAGTGTCGGCGCGGTGATCGGGTTCCGGGCCGGCTGGGGCCTGGGCAATGCCTTGTTCATCTCCACCGCGCTGGCCACCATCGTCGGAGCCGCCCGCGGCGGCGGCACCAGTGCCATCATCTTGTACGAGGCCGCTCTCGGGTTGGGCATCGCCGTCGGTCCGCTGCTCGGTGGTGTGCTGGGCGGCATCTCCTGGCGTGGTCCATTCTTCGGTACCGCGGTGCTGATGGCCATCGGTCTGGTCGCCATTGTGACCTTGCTTCCCAAGGGTGACACCAAGCCGCAGCCGGTAAGCGCCACCGCCACCTTGAGGGCGCTGGGCAACAAGTCCCTGCTCACCTTGGGCATCGGGGCGCTGTTCTACAACTTCGGCTTCTTCGTGTTGTTGGCCAACAGCCCGTTTCCGCTGGAAGCGGCCGCCTTTGCCCATGGGTACCAGGGATTCGGCGCTATCCAGCTGGGGCTGATCTTTTGCGGCTGGGGTCTCGGGTTGGCCGTCACCTCGGTCTTCGTCGCGCCGCTGCTGACCGCTCGGATCGGCCGGTTGAAGTCGCTGTACACCATGTTGGCGCTGCTGGCGGTCGACATGGTCGTGATGGCACTGCTAGTGCAGAGTCTGACGGCATTGATTGTCTGCATCGTGGTCGGCGGGCTCTTCCTCGGCGTGATGAACACCGTGCTAACCGAGTCGGTGATGGAGGCAACCGACCTGCCGCGCAGTGTCGCCTCCTCGACCTACAGCGGCATCCGCTTCCTTGGCGGCGCGATTGCTCCTGCCGTCGCGGGTGTGATTGCGGCCAGGCTGGGCGCCTCGGCGCCATACTGGATGGCAGCCGGTGCGCTGGTGGTATCTATCGCCGTCCTGCTGATCGGCCGTCAATCACTGGCGCACATCGACCAGCATCTAGTGGAGACACCCGCCGACGAGGCGATGGCGCTGACCGCGGCCGAGGCCTGAGACCTTACCTGTGGTTCCGGACGGTGACCCGTACCGTCACAGGAGCCTTGCCGGGGGCGGATATGGTGATGGTGACCCTATGCGAACTGGTGACAGGGTGCGAATTGTGGTGGCGGCCTCGATAGGTGTGACTGCCGCTGATGGTGTAGAGACCGTTGACCGTCGTGCCTGTAGCCTCCCTTCCACTCACTGTCCCGGTGGACTTGGTGCCATCGCCCCAGTCGATCGTCGCCGTGATGGCGCTCGCCACGACGCCGGGCGCGGACAGCGTCGCCAGCATTCCGCCGACTCTTCGGTGCCGGATGCCATGGCCCTTGTTCGTGGGGTGTGCGGCGATGGCCTCCAGCGGCCACGGTACCTCCGGTGACGGGTAGAAGTTGGTTCCGCCGGCCGTGAGCCGGGCACCCTGGGCGGCGAGCCGGATGAGGAAGTCCTGGTACGCCCCGCTGGTGGCTGTCCGGTTCGCCTTCGGCGACCATCCCAACTCGGCGAGCGCCAACAGCCGCGGGAAGACCATGTACTTAGCTTCGCTGAGATTCGTGATGGTCTCGCTCCACAGAGCGCCTTCCACCCCGATCACGTTGGCGTCGGTGACCCCGGTGACGTACGTGCTGGGATCCCAGTTGTAGAACTGGTCGACGTCGCATCCCTTTTCGCAAGCCCAGGTTAGTCCCAGAGTCTGTGGAACGGCAGGTGCGTATTTCTGATCGAGGTAGGCGTGGTTGGCCGGGGACATGACGATCTTCATGTGTTTCTGCACGGCCTCAGTGGCGGAAGCGGTGCTACTGCTCGAGCCAGAAGCTGGATTCCAGTACTCAGCGACCGAGCCGGCAGCGAGGTTTGTGCCCGCGCCAGCGATCTCCGCCCAACCCATCACGGTTTTGCCTTGTGCGTTGACGATGCTGCCTTCCCGGTTGACCAGTGAGGCGTATTGCTGCTGGCTGAGCACGTTGGTGGGTACTTCGTCGCCGCCGATGTTGTAGTACTGGCTGCTCGCCATCGCGCTGAGCTGTTTGATGATCGAGGTCAGAATCGTCCAGGTGTTATCGCTGCTGGGGCAGAGCGCGCTGTAGCCGACGTCACCGGTGTAATTCCAGATCGGCGGATGAGCCGTGCTGCAGTTGATGTCCTCCGGATGCCCATTCAGTAACCGATTGGCGGTGTCTTGGTACTCCGACATGATGATCGCGTTGGTGTGTCCGGGCGTGTCCACCTCGGGGACGACGGTGATGAATCGGGCGGCGGCGTAAGCGACTACTTCCTTGAACTGAGCCTGGGTCCAGAAACCGCCAGGATCCATTGTGCGTCCGGCCGTGCCGACAGAGCCCTGCGCGCCGATTGCCGTCAGGTTCGGGAATCCCTTGATAACAATGCGGAAGCCCTGGTCGTCGCTGAGATGCAGGTGGAAGGTGTTGAGCTTGGCCGCGGCAGCCTCATCGATCAACTTTTTGGCTGCCGCAGGCGTCTGGTAGTGCCGCCCGATGTCGAGCATCACGCCTCGATACTCATAGCGCGGAAAGTCGGTGATGTGTGCCGCACGGATTGTCCAAGGGCCGGGCCGCATGCTGGGACTGGCGATCCACGCTGGGAGCATTTGACGGATTGTCTGCACACCATTGAACAGACCGTGCATCGTGGTCGCCTTCAGCGACACGCCACTGGTCGAGACATCGAGCTGGTAGCCCTCGCCATGAGTGTCGGCCCCGAGCGTGCCGGGGTCACCGAGGGTGATCTTGATGTCGCCTCGGTGGGATTGACGGGAAACCACGGGCAGGCGAAAGCCGGTTGCCGGCCGCAAGCTGGCGCGGAGGTCCTGCCCGATGGAGCGTGCAGCACCGGAGGCGATGATCGTGGTTCTCTTCGTGAGGGTGAAATGGCCGCGCTCTCGGGCCAGCGACACGGGCTTGGGCACGATCCGTGGCATAGTCGATCGTGCCGCGGTGGCGGCTGGGACTGCGCCACCATCCGCGGGGACGGCGGTCGCCGGCGCGCAGAGCGTTGAAACCATGGCGACAGCGGCACAAACCCCGATGAGAACGCGGGCCTTAGCGGAGGTTGCTCGATCTATTCTCGACATCTTCGAGCCTTTCCGCTGTCAACGGGAGTGAAGGATGGGTCCGCAGACAGGGCGTGGGGAACGTCTGTTAGTCCACTGTTAGTCCGAAGAACTATCGGTCTACACCTGCCCGGGGAACACCGTCAAGACACTGTGTCGGACACCTGCGACGCGGTCACCCCGGCATCGGCTGTCAACCCTGCATCGAACATAAGTTCATATTAACTTGGTCGGCTGACAGTTTTCACCGACAGACGACCTCATGATGATCCTCGACAATCCGACCAGTGCGAGCGCTGCTCGACCAACGTGGTTGCTCGGTCAGGTGGTGAGAAGCTTCCACAGTTAGAGTGATCCAATGGCGTCGCACCGGGACCGACATCGAGAACAGTTTGCCAGCATCGCCGCAGTCGGGATGGTGGGCCTCGGCATGATGGGCCGGCCGATGGCCGGCCATCTGCTGGACGGACTACCCGGGGCTACACCGCTGTACGTCTACGGCCGAACTCCTTCGAAGCTGGCGTCACTGGTGGAACGCGGTGCTCGGCAGGCCCAGACGCCAGCCGTGCTGGGCGAGTCGAGCGACGTAGTCCTTACTATGGTGCCGGATCTGGAGAATCTGGAGAACGTGATGACCGGCGGCGACGGGCTCTTTGCTCGGGTAGCGAAGCCGGCCACGTTGGTGATCATGTCCACCTCGTCAGCAACCGGCGTACGGGATCTCGCGGATCGGCTGTCCGTTGAGACTGATGGTTTGGTGCGCGTGGTCGACGCCCCGGTCAGCGGTGGGGTGGAAGGTGCAGCCGACGGCACCTTGTCGATCATGGTCGGCGGTGCTGGTGAGGACGTTGCCCGCGTCCTGCCGATCCTTGGGCTGATGGGCACTCCGGTTCACCTCGGACCGCTCGGTTCGGGCCAGGTCGCCAAGGCCTGCAACCAGTTGATCGTGGCCGCCACCATGCTGGCCCTGGCTGAGGCGTCCGTCATCGCCGAACGCAGCGGCCTCGACCTGGACCGGATGCTGACCTTGTTGGCGGGCGGCTATGCCGGCAGCAGGATGCTGCAGACCCGCAAGCAACGACTGATCGACAAGAACTACGAGCCCCTGGCGCCAGCCCGGTACCTGCTCAAGGACCTAAAGTTTGCCGCTGCAGCGGCCGAGCGGACCGGTACGACCGCACCCCAGCTACAGGTGGTCCAGCACATATTCGAGCAGCTGACCGCCGCCGGGCTCGGAGATGAGGACATGTCGGTGACGCAGCAGTTCATTGCCGAGCACTAAGGCCGCGCTGCGAGCATGATCATCCGGGGTGATCGTTGCTCTCGATGATCTGGGCAGGAGCCAACATCGTGGTCAGCAGCTGATGGCATCTACTGCCTGCCCGTAGCTGACCGGACGACACCCCAGCTCGACAGCGTGCTGGCGGATCTGTGGCTCAGCCTTCCAAAGGGCCAGACCGCGCCGGATCAGCACCCAAAGCGGTTTGCGGCGTTCATGCAGATCGCGGACGAATCGCAGCAACAGGGAGAGATTCCTGGACCGGTCGAGGTAGAGGGCCTCGACCTCAAGACCGGCATCCCGGCAAGGCTGCACCATATCGGGGGCAAACACACCCTCGGCCACGAAGGCGCACCGGCCCCCCAGGTCGAGGCGTTGGCTTCCAGTACACGCACTCCGCGCAATGTCGTAGATCGGCACCTCGGCTGAACCGGTATGGCACAAGCTGGTGATCACCCCCAGCGCGGCTACGACATCCCAACTGCCAATGTCATCCCAGTCGACAATGCCGAGTGCCTGCGGCAGCTCAAGATGGTCACCATCCAAATAAAAGTCATCCAGTGCCAGTCGGGGGCATGCGGCAATCCGAGCCAACCTGGACTTACCGCTGCCGGATGCGCCGGCCAGCAAGATCACCCGGCGCACTGTCGGCTCGGAGTGGGTCGGGGGATCTGCAGGTTCCGCCACGGTCAGTAACTAGTACCTGCCGCCAGCGATACCGCACCTACCGGATGCCAGACAGTCTTGATCTCCAGGAAGGCGCGCAGCCTCGCCGTACCCGCCGGTGCGGTGAAGTTCGGAGTTCCCTTCGGCTGATAGACGCGCTTTACGGTTCCTGCCGCGGCCTGTTGCAGGGACACCCGCAGCTCGGCGTCGGCGCCGGTCAGGTCCAGGCCGTTCACATCGGCGTGGCCAGCGAGATGTGGTCCCATCTCGGCGGCCTTGCCGGTCAGGATGTTGATCACCCCGGCCGGTACGTCGGAGGTGGCGATCACCTCGGCCAGGGTGATGGCGACACAAGGATCAGCCTCGGCGGCGATCACCACGGCCGCGTTCCCGCCGGTGATCACCGGTGCGATCACCGAGACCAGACCCAACAACGGCGAGTCAACCGGAGCGATCACGCCGACCACTCCGGTCGGCTCGGGCGCCGAGTAGGAGAAGAACGGCCCCGAGACCGGGTTGGCGTGCCCGAAGACGGCGCTCAGCTTGTCGGTCCAGCCGGCATAGTGCACCAGCTTGTTGATCGCCGCCTCCACCTCCGCACCGGCCTGCCGCGCGGTGGCGCCGGTGCTGGTCGAGATCAGCTCGGCGAACTGGCCCCGACGGCCCTCGAGCATCTCGGCCACCCGGTAGATCACCTGGCCGCGGTTGTAGGGGGTCGCCTTCGACCAGGAGCCGTACCCCTTGCGGGCTGCGGCCACCGCATCCCGGGTGTCCTTGCGGGAGCCGAGCGCTGCGTTGGCCAGGAAGTTC
>JBBSQO010000112.1:0-6666 GCA_038244025.1 Propionibacteriales bacterium | reverse complement strand
ACTCGCGCAGGCCGGGATAGCTCACCGGGGCGATGTCGACGACCGTCAAGCTGGTGATCAACTCGGGTTGTCGGAGGGCCAGCAGCATGGCGATCTTGCCACCCATCGAGTGCCCCACCAGGTGGACTGGCTCCCCGTCGAGGGCCACGGACAGATAGCTGCCTACCCGGTCGGCCAGGTCGAGATAGTCGAGTGTGTCGGTCCACTCCGAACGCCCGTGGTTGGGCAGGTCCAGCAGCAGCACCCGGTGATCAGCACTTAGCGCCTTGCCGATCTGGGTCCAGTTGCGCCCTTGGCCGAAAAGCCCGTGACAAAAGACAATCAGCGGACCGCTGCTGCCATACCTGGTGCCATGCAGATCGGGGATCGGGGACTCTCGACCGACATCTGGGGCCGGGCTCATCGGCGGCGGTTCCAGCAACTGGTATGCCAGTGCCGGCGATCATCAACTGCTGAGGAGGCGCCGAGGGTAGGGACAGCTGGCCAGACAACGACGTGTGGCACTCCGGGGGGAATGGTGGTGTGGCAACCAGGACAGCGGTAGTCCTTGACCGCGGCCGCCCCGGCGATGCTGCGAACGGTCCATCGCCCATCCGCCTTGGTCTGGGACTGGGCGTACCCCGAACTCAGCGGCCGGGCCGGGCGGGTGTGCTTGCTGGGTCGTCTGGGCATCAGCGTCTACCCTGTTCCTCAGCCGCGCAGCTGCGCGATGGCCTGCGCTGGTTCGGCAGCCTGGGCCAGCTCCGCCAGCAGCAGCGCTGGGCGGTGACCCGGTTCGCCGGATTCGGCGTGCAGGCGTTGCTGGGCCTCCAGAACGGCGGCCGGTCCGATCTCGGCCAGCATGTCGAAGGGCTTGGGCATTCGGCAGCCTTGGCTCATCCCGGTATCGATGTCGGTGGCCGTCGCATAGTTGATCTCCACCATCCGGCAGGCATCGTTGAGGTAGGGAACAATCAGCGTGGCCGGCAGCTCGTCGGCCCGGTTCCGGCTGGGCTTTCCGACCGGGCCCGCAGCACTGGTCACGCGGTTCCGGTCATAGCTGTAAAATCCTCGGCCGGACTTGCGGCCGAGCCAGCCAGCCGCCACCAGCTGGCTGAGCAACGGATCAGGTGCCTGCAGCCGGTCCTTGGTCTCGTCATACATCCGGACCAGAACCGCGTGCGCGACGTCGAGGCCGATCAGGTCCAGCAGGGTCAGCGGACCCATCGGATATCCCGCCGAGTCGACCATTGCGGCGTCGATCTCCCCCCGGCTGGCGAACCCCTCGCCCATGAGCTTCACCGCCCGGTTGAGGTAGCCGATCAGCAGGGCGTTGACGATGAAGCCGGCCCGGTCGCCACAGGAGATGGGCGACTTGCCCAGCGACCTCAGTACCTGATGAATCTCGGCAGCCGCCGTGTCGTCGGTGTTGACCGTATGGATCACCTCGACCAGCGTCTGGACCGGGGCCGGGTTGAAGAAGTGCACGCCGAGCACCCGTTCCGGGCGCGAGGTGAGCGCCCCGATGGCCGTGATGGAGAGCGAGGAGGTGTTAGTGGCTAGCACGGCGTTGTCGGGCGCGTGTTCGTCCAGCGCGGAGAAGATGGTGGACTTCAGCGCCATGTCCTCGCTCACCGCCTCGACAATGAGCCGACAAGTAGACACCTCGGCAATGTCGGTGCTGAAAGTGATCCGTGCCAGCAGGGCAGCCTGCTCGGCAGCGTCGAGCTTGCCCTTGGCCACTGCCCGGTCCGTCGACTTCACCACGTTGCCGCGGCCGCCGTCCAGTGCGGCGTCGGCATTCTCGACTCCGAGCACGTCATACCCGCCGCGAGCAAACACCTCGGCGATGCCGGCGCCCATCGTGCCGAGGCCGATGACGCCGACTCGAGCATTCTGCTCTGGCGTCCCAGGGCTGATCTGGCTGCTGATGTCTGGAGGAGTGGCCACCGGAAGAGTCTTTCAGATCGACCGATAGGTTGGCCCAGTGCGTTTGGTGATTGCCCGCTGCCAGGTCGACTACGCCGGTCGGCTGACGGCCCATCTGCCGATGGCCACCCGGCTGATCCTGATCAAGGCCGACGGCTCGGTGTCGATCCATGCCGATGACCGGGCCTACAAGCCGCTCAACTGGATGAGCCCGCCCTGCACGTTGAGCGTCCGTACGGTTGCCTCAGCAGACACCGTCGATCTGGCTGCGGTGCCCGCGGCTCATCTGGATGCGGTGCCCGCGGGGCTGCCGGACCGGGTCACCGAGGTCTGGGAGGTCACCGGCTCCGACGGCGGCACCTTGCAGATCTCGGTCGCCGAGGTGCTGCACGACACCGAACATCACCTCGGCATCGATCCTGGCCTGCAGAAGGATGGCGTGGAGGCTCACCTGCAGGTGCTGCTGGCCGAGAACCCGCAAACCTTCGGACCCGGCTGGTCGCTGGTCCGGCGCGAGTACATGACGGCGATCGGCCCGGTCGATCTGCTCTGCCGCAATGCTGAGGGGGCGTACGTGGCGGTCGAGATCAAGCGGCGTGGCGAGATTGATGGGGTCGAGCAGCTCACCCGCTATCTGGACCTGATGCGGCGCGACCCGCTCCTCGGCGAGGTGCAGGGTGTGTTCGCCGCCCAGCTGATCAAGCCGCAGGCTAGGGTGCTGGCCATAGATCGCGGGATCTCCTGCGTCACGGTTGACTACGACGCGCTGCGCGGGCTGGACAACGCCGATGAGAGGCTGTTCTGACCGCGTAGACGCTGAGAACCGGGGGCTACCGACGGGTGTCCCGCGCGGCTGCGGCGGTATTCGCGTTCGCCCGCTCACCGGTAACCGGTTCGAGGACCTGGGTGTCGGACATGGAGCGGTCCGCCTCGGTGTCTGTGGTCTCAGCCTTGGGCCCATCCGGCGCCTTGGTGGTCACCGCCGGCAGTACGCGGGTCTCATCATCATCATCGGGATACCCAGTTCCCGTCGCAGCGGTGCGGGTGTCAGCAGTCCCGTTCGTGGCCGTCCCGTTCGCGGCCGTCCCGTTCGCAGCGGGCGGCTTCGGATCGGAACCCAGCCGGGCAATCTCGGCCTCGAAGTCCGAGGCATCTCCCAGGTCGGGCAGCTCGGTGTTCGGGAACCCAGCAGCGCTTTGCTGGGCGAGCTCGGACAGGCTGGCCAGCTGGGCCAGGATCGCTGCCTTGCGCTGGCCGAGCAGGTCCGTCTCACGCCGCAGCTGTTCCTTGTGCCAGGCGAACTGCTGGGCGGACCGTTCCTGGATGGATGCGGCCTGCGCCCGGGCATTGGCGATCTGCTGTTCGGTCTCCCGGGCGGCCCGGACCTTGGTGCGCTCGGCTTCGGCCAGCGCATCGGTACGAATTTTCGTCGCGGCGGCCACATCCTCGGCCAGCTGCACGCGCGACTGCTCATGGTGCTGGGTGGCCTCAGCTAGCAGCGCACTGGTAGCAGCCACTGCCTCGGAGTGGGTAGTGCGCAGCTCTTCGGTCGCTACCTCTCGTTCCGCGGCAATCTGCTGGCGAATCTGGGCCGCGTCCTTTTCGGCCGACTGCCGAAGTGCCGCGATCTCCAACTGGGCGGTCTGCTGGGTTGAGCTGGTGGCATGCTCAGCCTGACGCCGGAAGGCCTCGGCCTCACGCTGGCCTGCGGCCAGCAGGCTAGCCGCCTCTGCCTTGGCATGCTCGACCTGCTCGGTGGTTTGCTGCTCCAGCTGGCGGCGAAGCTCGGCAATCTCTGCCATCCCCGCCATCCGGAGGTCGGCGGCATCCTTTTCACCCACTCGCCGAGCCGCGACCTCCTCGCGTCGACCAGACTCCCGGGCCCGATCAGCCGTCAGCTCGGCCTTGTCGACGATCTCTTTCGCCTGTTCCTCTGCCACCCGCAGGATGTCGGCCGCCCGGGCGCCAACCTCGGCGAAGTCCGGGTCCTCCTCGGCTATCGAGAGCGCCTTGTGGAGTTCGGTCACTTTTGCCTTGAGGGTCTCCACCTCGTTCGCCAGGTCGCGGCGCTGGCGACGGGTCTCCACCAGCTGGCGCTCAATGGTGTGTACGTACTCGTCGACAGAACTACGGTCATATCCGCGCAGTGCGCCGGGGAAGTTGCCCGCCGCGCTGGCTGTTTCGTTGATCAGGTTCAGGCCAGAATCGTCCGATGCGCTCACAACGCGCTCCTTTTGCTATGAAGGTTCACTATCAGGTTCAAGGCTACCGGCTGGAAGCGCCTGACCCCGTATCCACACGCCCAGATGAACATCGAAGCTGCGAAGAGCTGGCCCAGTTCATTCGGATGTTCACTCGTCCGGTTCATCATTCCGCCGGCTGGACCAGCTCGATCAGCACGCCGCCGGTGTCCTTGGGGTGGATGAAGTTGACCAGCGAGCTCGCGGTGCCGGGCCGTGGCTCCTCGTACAGCAATCGCAACCCGCGGCTGCGCAGCACCTTTGAGGCCTGTGCGATATCTCCCACCCGATAGGCGAGCTGCTGCAGACCCGGACCGGATCGACCCAGGAACCTGGCGATGGTGGAGTCCGGCCCCAGCGGTGCCAGCAACTGGACTTGGGCAGCGTCCGGATCGGTGCTAACCGGGGCCAACATGGCTTCGGAGACCCCTTGGCTCTCGTTGGTCTCGCGGTGCACCAAGCGCAGGCCCAGCACACCGGTGTGGAAGGCGATGGCCGCATCCAGATCAGGAACCGCCAGGCCGACATGATCAATGCATTCGAACAAGCCGGAGAACACCTGGGCGTCACCGGACCGGGCATCACCGCATCCAGGGTCAGTTGCTGAGACAGACATGACTCCAGCGTCGCACAGCCGGAGTCGCATCAGTTGGCGAGTGGCACGGTTAGCAGAGTGTTCGGCGATGACGTACGGCAGATACAGTGGGGATGGGTCACGGGGCAACTGTCAGAGACACCGGAACACTCCGAACAGGCACCCAAAAATGGGCGGCACGACACGACGATGAGAAGGTGTGGGCGTTATGGGATCGGTCATTGTTGGTGGAGCACGAACTCCAATTGGCAAGCTGCTGGGTGGTCTGGGGGGCATGTCCGGGACCGACCTCGGTGGCGTTGCCATCGCGGGTGCGCTGGAGCGGGCCGGTGTCACCGGGGACCAGGTCGACTACGTGATCATGGGTCAGGTGCTGCAGGCGGGCGCCGGGCAGATCCCCGCTCGGCAGGCCGCCGTCAAGGGCGGTGTCCCACTGTCGGTGCCGGCGCTGACCGTCAACAAGGTCTGCCTGTCCGGCCTGAACGCCATTGCATTGGCGGACCAGCTGATTCGTGCCGGAGAATGCGACATCGTCGTGGCAGGCGGAATGGAGTCGATGACACAGGCTCCGCATCTGCTGGAAAAGTCCCGGTCCGGGTTCAAGTACGGCGACGTCACGATGATCGACCACCTGGCCCACGATGGCCTGTGGGATCCGTTCACCGACCAGGCGATGGGCGCGCTGACCGACAGCTGCAACGCCGGTGACGTGTCCGTCACCCGCGAACAGCAGGATGCCTTCGCGGCCCGTTCCCATCGGCTGGCCGCCGAGGCGATCTCCACCGGGGTGATGGCCGAGGAGATCGTACCGGTCCACGTACCGCAGCGCCGGGGCGAGGATCTGGTGGTCGACACCGACGAAGGAGTCCGTCCCGACACCACCCCGGAGGCGCTCGGCAAGCTGCGGCCGGCCTTCGACAAGGCCGGGTCGATCACCGCCGGCTCCTCCAGCCCGATCTCGGATGGGGCCGCGGCCGTGGTCGTGATGAGCAAGGAGACAGCCGACCAGCTTGGTTGCACCGTCGTTGCCGAGATCGGCGCGTACGGCCAGGTGGCCGGCCCGGACTCCTCCCTGCAGCTGCAGCCGGCCAACGCCATCACCGTCGCCTGTAAGAAGCAGGGCATCGATGTCAGCGACCTGTCGTTACTGGAGATCAACGAGGCCTTTGCTGCGGTGGCGGTCGCCAGTGCGCGTGCCCTGGGGCTCAGCGAGGAGCAGACCGAGGAGCGGGTCAATGTCAACGGCGGGGCCGTCGCTCTGGGCCACCCGATCGGCGCCTCCGGCGCCCGGTTGGTGTTGCACCTGGCGCTGGAGCTGGGCCGCCGGGGTGGCGGCACCGGTGTCGCGGCACTCTGCGGTGGTGGTGGCCAGGGAGATGCGCTGATCCTGACCGCGCCGGCGAAGGCGTAGCCGCCCGTGGCCTTCGGATCCCTGGAGGCCCTGGTCGACGCAGTGGCTGAGGGGCAGTCACGCGCGATCGGTCGGCTGATCTCCATGGTGGAGAACGACTCACCACATCTGCGACAGGCAATGAAGCTGCTGGCGCCGAGCACCGGGCACGCCCACGTGATCGGCATCACCGGGTCGCCGGGGGTGGGGAAGTCGACCACGACCACGGGGTTGCTGACAGCGCTTCGGCAGCGAGACCAGCGGGTGGGCGTCCTGGCTGTCGATCCGTCCTCGCCGTTCTCCGGCGGCGCGCTGCTGGGTGATCGGGTCCGGATGCAGCAGCATGCCACCGACTCCGGCGTCTATATCCGCTCGATGGCCTCGCGCGGGCACCTGGGGGGGCTGGCCGCCTCCGCGCCGCAGGCACTGCGCGTCTTCGATCACGCCGGCTGCGACATCGTACTGGTGGAGACCGTTGGGGTGGGGCAGTCGGAGGTGGAGATCGCCGCCACTGCCGATACGACGCTGGTGTT
>JBBSQO010000111.1:0-6803 GCA_038244025.1 Propionibacteriales bacterium | reverse complement strand
GTCGATCATCCTGCCGGTCGTCCTGCCCCCGCTGCTGTTCGCCGCCACCCAGCGCACGACGCTGCGTGAATTCCGGGAGAGCGCCCGGCCGGTCCTGTTGCTGGCCGTCGGGCTGACCATCGCGACTGCTGCCGTGGTGGCCGGCATCGGTCATTGGGCCGGTGGGCTGGAGTGGGCGCCCGCCTGGCTGCTCGGTGCGATCGTGTCGCCGCCTGACCCGGTCGCGGCGACGGCGGTGGCGCGGCGGCTGCGACTGCCGCACCGGCTGGTCACGGTGCTCGAGGGTGAGGGGATGTTCAATGACGCCACCGCCTTGGTCCTCTACAAGGTGGCAGTCATTGCGACGGTGACCGGCACCGTCGGTGCCGGACGGGTCGCTGCCGAGCTTGGGCTCGCGGTCGTCGTCGGACTGGGCCTCGGCATTGCCCTTGGGTGGCTCAGCAAGTGGGCGCTGACGGCCCTCCGCGATGGAGCGTCGGAGACGACGCTGACGATTGTGATGCCGTTCGTCGCCTATCTGGTGGCCGAAAAACTTCATGGCTCGGGGGTGCTGGCAGTCCTGGCGCTGGGTCTGTTTCTGCGCAGCTACGCCCACTCGGCGATCACCTCGACCGGCTATCTGCTGGGGCGTTCGGTGTGGCGGTATCTGGATTTCATCATCACCAGCCTGGTCTTCGTGCTGATTGGTTTCGAGCTGACCGGACTCCTGGAGCGGTCTACCGTTGACGCCTCATCGCTGCGGCTGGCCGGGATTGTGGTGGGCAGCGTGGTGATCTTCCGTGCGCTGTGGATGTTTCCCGCAGCCTGGGCTACCCGGTACCACAAGCACCGCCGAGAGCTGGAGTCGCCGTACGGATGGCGGGAGACCACGGTGGCCGCCTGGGCTGGGATGCGTGGTGTGGTCACCGTGGCAACCGCGATGGCGTTGCCGGTGACCCTGGCAGGTGGCGAGGTTTTCATGGCGCGGCCGGAGCTGCTGTTGATAGCGCTGTGCTGTGTGCTGGCCACCCTCGTCGTCCAGGGCCTCACGCTGGCACCGTTGGTGACACTGCTGAGGGTCGGCACCGACAGCAACCAGGCCGAGGAGGCAGCTCAGCTACGCCGCCAAGCCGCAACTGCGGCCCTGGCCGCGGTCAAGGAGCAGCAATGGGACACCTCGGCGCGAATCCATGACGCAGTGGTGCAGCACTACCAGGGATACCTGTCGGCGCAGGAAGCACTCGAAGAGGCCAGGGACCTTGAGCGGGCCGACGAGAATGCCGTGACCGGAAAGCTCCGGGAGGCGCTGCTCTTCGCTGTCAACGCCGAACGGGAGTTCGTGCTGGATGCTCGTCGCACCGGCAAGGTGAGCGCGGCTGCGGCTGATGAGGTGCTGGACAGTGTGGAGGCCCGTGGTGCCCGCGACCTTGACTGAGCCGGGCTGCGGAGCCGACCGCCACTAGGCTGGCTGGGTGAGTGACGACATCCCCGTTGGTTCGCCGCCGGCGCCGCCCGGCCGTCATGCCGCCCCGAGCGGCTGGTACCCGGATCCAGTCGACTCCCGAACGGAGCGCTACTGGGACGGTTGGCAGTGGTCCCGGAACACCCGGCCCTTCAATGGTCCGGTGCGGCAACCGAGCCAGCCGGCTGGTTACCCTGCGCCCGTACCCGGTGGAGCCTGGCCCCGGAACCAGCCCACCCAGACACCCTCCGGCCAGGCCAACTTCACCGAAGATCGGGTGCCGCTGGCACGCTGGGGCTGGCGGCTGCTGGCTGTCGTGGTGGACACCGTCCTGGTCGGCATCGTCGTTACGCTGTTGTCGATCCCGATCTATCTGCGGATGCTCGGCCCGTTCCGCGACTACATCTCCAAGATCCTCGAGGCCGCCCGGACTGGTCAGCCGCCGCCCGCCGCGCCGAGCACCACCGAGCTGCTGTCGGCAACGGACCAGCTGCTGGCCGCCCTGATCGCGATTGCCGTCGGGATGGTCTATCACGTCCTCTTCTTGAGGCTGCGCCAGGCGACGCCCGGCAAGCTGGTCTGCGGTTTGCTGGTAGTGCCGGCCGACCAGGGGCAGGTCCGGGGCGGCCTGCCCTGGCGGATGGCCATCGTCCGGGCGGCGGTCTGGGTCATCCCCGGCCAGTCGGCGATCTTCTACCTGCTCCGGCTGGTCGACGGGCTGTTCCCGCTGTGGCACCGCAAGCGGCAGGCGCTGCATGATGTGGCCGCCGGCACCCAGGTGGTCAAGCTGCGCTGATCCGGCCCCGGACCTCGCCGAGTCGCACCCGCGACCCGCCCTTGCCCGGAGCGCTGGCCCGCAGCACGATCTCGTCGCCGTCGTTGAGGAAGGCGTGCTGACCGGCGTCGGTCTGGATCGGCTGGGTGCCATTCCAGCTCAGCTCCAGGAAGCTGCCCCGCTGGTCCCGGGCAGCACCGGAGATGGTGCCGGAGCCGTACAGGTCACCGGTCCGCAGTTGCTCACCACCTGGCCGTTGAGCTGCACTTGGACGGTGATGTCGTAGCCGGGACCTGGTTCGCGCAGGTAAGGTAACAGCTCCGGATCCCGCGTGGGCAGGTTGATCTGCGCGCCGACCAGCGCGGCCATCGGCAGCACCCAGGCCGAGATCGAGGTGGCGAAGCTCTTGACAAGGAACGGACCCAGCGGGACGTACTCCCAGGCCTGGAGATCGCGCGCCGACCAGTCGTTGAGGACCACCACGCCGAAGACATGCTCCTCGAAGTCCGCGGTCGGTACCGGGGTGCCCTGCATGGAGCCGGCGCCGACCACAAAACCGAGCTCGGCCTCGATGTCCAGCTTGATGCTGGGCCCGAAGGTGGGCGCCGGGGCATCGGGTGCCTTCCGCTGGCCTTGAGGCCGCTGGACATCGGTGCCGGAGACCACCACGGTGCCGGCCCGACCGTGGTAGCCGATCGGTAGGTGCTTCCAGTTGGGCGTCATGGCGGCGGCGTCCGGGCGGAAGATCCGGCCGACGTTGGTGGCGTGCGCCTCACTGGCGTAGAAGTCCACGTAGTCGGCCACCTCGATCGGTAGCTGCATGGTCACCTCGGCAACCGGGCGCAGATGCGGCTCCAGACGGTCGGAGGCAAACTCGTCGGCCAGCAGCCGCTGCAGCAGCTCCCGGGTCTCCTGCCAGGAGGCCGGTCCGAGGGCCAGGAAGGCATTCAGCGACGGCTGCCGGTACGGTGCCGGGTCTCCGCCAGCCGCCTCCATCACGGCGGCAAGATCGGCAACCTGATCACCAATGGCGACCCCGACCCGTGGCTCCGCACCGGCGACGGAGAACACCCCGTAAGGCAGCTCTGCCACGCCGAACGGCGCATTGTCGGCGACGGTGAACCAGCTCATGAGCTCTCCTTGATCAATAGTCCCAGACTGACAAGATCATCGACCGGGTCAGTCACTCCGCAGCAGCCGAAACTCACGAAGCGGCGGCGGACACGGGCCACGGTGGCCTCGTCCCAGGACTCGATGGTCGCCGCAAGCTGATCATGGTCGGTGGCGATCAATAGCGCTGCCGCCTCCTCGACCGAGGCGTCCTCGATCAGTGCCTCCAGCGCGATGAGTATGTTGAGGAACCCGTGCTGGGGCAAGGAATCGCCGTCGGCATTATGACCTTCGTTCGGCCAGCCCCGGTGCAGTCCCGCAGTCGCCTTGAAGGCCAGATCAGCCTCCACCAGGACATGCAGCTGGTCGGCGAGCTGATCGCTTGTCGGGTACATCGCGGGGTCCACCCCGCCGGTCCTGATCTTGCCCTTCAGCTCGGCTGCCTCGATCACCTCGATGGCCCCTTCCCAGCCATGGCTGTAGGGCAGCTCGACGAAGACGGTGATCTCCTCGGGCAGGCCTTCGGCTGCCGACACCACCCGCCGCGCGTTCTGGGCAAGATTATCGAGATCGCGCAGCGCGGACTCGACGGCCACGATCTCCAGCCCGTCGATCTGCCGATCGGCCAGCGAGAGGAGACCGCCGGCTCCTGTCGTGTTGACCACACTGACCTGGATCCGGTCCTTGGCCTGGATGAGGTCCTTGGCCTGGAGGGACAGATCGGACTGCTGAGTCAGCTTGCGTGCCTCCCGCCCGACCTCGGACAGGCGGTGGTCCGCGACCACCAGTGGACCGACCAGGTCGGCGAACCAGGACTGCCGGTACTCCAGATGTCGGCCAACCGCTGCCGCGGCGGCGGCGTTTCCGGGCGGGAACATCGCGGCATCATCGACCAGCCGATGAAATAGTTGAGGTGGCACAGTCACACCTGCAGGCTAACCCGCAGCTGGCGCCGGGGCACATCGACGGGCACAATCATCCAGGTGAGGGCATCCAGGTGAGGGCATCTAGGTGAGGGCATCCAGGTGAGGGATCCGGTTAGCTACAGTCGGGGCGACGTCGACAGAGTGGGTGACATGGTCCGCGACGCCTGTCTGAAGCTGCCCGAAGTCACCGAGCGGCTCAGCCATGGCGGACCGGCCTTCTTTGTTCGGGACAAGAAGTGCATGGTGATGTTCCTCGACAACCATCACGACGATGGCCGGCTGGCAATCTGGTGTGCTGCGCCCAGCGGAGTCCAGGCCGAGATGATCGAGACCGAACCGGATCGCTTCTTCTACCCGCCGTACGTGGGTCACCGAGGTTGGCTCGGCGTCCACCTCCTCGACTGTCAGCAGGCCGAACTGGACGCTATCGCGCTGGACGCCTTCCGTACCGTCGCGCCGAAGCGGCTGCTGACCGAGCTTGATCAGCCGCTGGACGGTTGAAACCGGGCGATCGCCTGCACTAGCGCGTTGATCATGGTGTCTCCGCCGTGACCCTCGTGCTCGATCACGATGAGCTCGCTGGCGGGCCAGGCGCGGTGCAGCCGCCATGCCGTCTCCAGTGGAGAGCTCACATCCAGGCGTCCATGGATCAGCACGCCGGGAAGGTAGGCGATCTTGCCCATGCCGGCCAGCAGGCCATCGGCATCTGGGAAACCGGCGTGCTTCCAATAGTGGATGACCAGCGT
This sequence comes from Propionibacteriales bacterium, assembly GCA_038244025.1. Classification (GTDB taxonomy): domain Bacteria; phylum Actinomycetota; class Actinomycetes; order Propionibacteriales; family Propionibacteriaceae; genus Microlunatus. The sequence goes on along the minus strand of JBBSQO010000111.1, from coordinate 1,805 downwards.
CGCGAAGACCCGCCGGAACTCGGGATCGTCGTATCGCGGGTTCGGTGCATACTTCGGGTCCAGGGACACATGGGTGTCCTCCCAGGCGCACCAGGCGCGGGCGGCCTGATCACGTACGGCCGGATCAGGGCTGGTGATGCGCTCGTGGTAGGCATCGATAAGTCGCTGCCCCGGCTTGCGGTGTGCAGCCGCCTCGTACCGGTCCCACTCCCGTGGGAAGACGCGTCCCATGGCCTCGGTAATCCACTCCACCTCGGCCGCAGTCGTTGTGGTGACGGCGGCGAGGATGAGTTCGCTGACCCGTTCCGGGTGGGACTGGGCATAGGCCAGCGCCAGCGTGGTGCCCCAGGAGATCCCGGTGACCAGCCACTTGTCCACATGGAGGTGTTCGCGCAGGGCCTCGATGTCGGCCACCAGGGCCGCCGTAGTGTTCGTCGACAAGTCGGCTGCCGGGGCAGTGATGAGTGGACGGCTGCGCCCGCAGCCGCGTTGCTCAAACGAGATGATCAAGAAGCGGTCCGGGTCGAACCGGCGCCGGTAGCCGGTTTTGATCCCGCCGCCGGGTCCGCCATGGAGATGCAAGGCAGGCTTGCCGGCCGGGTTGCCGGACGCCTCCCAGTACATTTCGTTGCCGTCAGCGACCGACAAGTGACCGCCGGCGAACGGCTCGATGAGTGGGAACACCGGCCACAGATTACCTTAGGCAAGTGGATGCGCGAATGGATTCTGACACTACGAAGACGTCGCCAGTTGCCTCGACGAGAGTTGTCGCGCTGCTGCGTCTTGCGGTTGCCGCGGCGGTGGGAGCTGCCATCATCGCCACTTCAGTTGATGCCGCGTCCCGAACCACAATTAATTGGTTCAACTTGTTTGGGTACTTCACCATCCAGTCCAACATCATCGTGGCCGCCGTTTATGTCATCGGCGCGATCCGGCTGCTCCGAAATGGCGCGCTGAGCGATCAGGAACTTCTCGCGCGGGGCGCCGCGACGACGTATATCACGGTGGTTGGTATCGTGTACGCCGTGCTACTCGCTCCACTGGGCGCGGCGGGCGGGGTCCCAGTAGCTTGGGCGAACGTCGTCTTGCACATTGTGATGCCCATCTATGGAGTCCTCGACTGGCTGCTGTTCAGTGACCGGCGGCGGATCGGCTTCCGGCTGCTGTGGGTAGTACCGGTCTATCCCTTGGTGTGGGTTCTGGTCGTCATCGTCCGCGGCGCTACCGATGGCTGGTTTCCGTATCCGTTCCTGGATCCGGCGACCGGATATGGGAGCATCCTCACCTACGTCGCCGTCATTACCGTCTGCATGCTGGTGATCGGCGCCCTTGTCTTCGCTGGCACTCGGGTCCGAGCGATCATCCAACTGCGACAGCCGGACAAGGCAATCGCTGCGGGTTGAGCCGTTCTTCGGGCGGACGGAGTGTGATCGCTAGAGTCGGTCGGTCGATCGTCGAGCCTCAGTCGAGCCGTTGTTCAGGACGCCGGTGGAACTTGTCGGACCGGTTCCGGTTTGGCGTTGACATCCAGTTGATCGTGTAGGAACTTTCTTCGTTGATGTCCGCTGTGGCGCTCGTCAGCCGGCATTTCTGTCAGTGGTTGTCGGTAGTTTGATTGCAGGCTTGAGAGCAGCGGTGTTGAGGGTCTGGACCGGGGGTCGGTTGCCGATCTGGTGTCGGCCACGCATCGGCGGATGATGGTCGAGGTGACCAAGCTGTTGGAGCTGGCGGCTTTGTGGGCACACATGTTCCCGGCTGAAGAGCGATCTTCCCAGACCTGGCCGATCACTCACCGGGTCCGGCTG
>JBBSQO010000110.1:0-6834 GCA_038244025.1 Propionibacteriales bacterium | reverse complement strand
GTTGCCGCTGTACCAGTACGGCTGCACGTCCGGGATCCGACCGGCAGCGACCAGGTCGGCACAGATCCGGGCCCAGCGGTCAGCCAGTTCGTACATGATCGCCCACGGCAGGTACTTGGAAAAGATGTCCTCACCCTCCTCAAACCTCAACTGGTCTGCCTCAGCGGTAGCCAGATAAATCCGGAACCCGTCCACCTGGTCACAGACGGCACGGCCATCCGCGGTCCGCTTGCCATGCCGCAGCTTCGATCGAAGCACCAGCACGGCGATGATGATCGGCAGCAGCGGCAGCAGGAAGAAGAACAGACTGCCACCGCCACTCGACAGCACCATGTAGGCGATGACCCCGAAGGCCACAGCGGAGAAGCCGATCCCGCCGGAAGTGGCAGCCGAGGGCACCTTGGTGAACCAGTGCCGGGCGGTCACCTGGTTTTGTACCGACTTCACCAGCGCCTGATGGGCGCTCAGCATGGTGCCCCGGCCGGCGAGGCTCACCGTGGCGCCTGGCGGGCGGCCGCCGAACAGATTCGTCATCAGCACCATCTCGTGCGGTGCGGCTGCCCGGTTCGGGTCGACTAGCGTGACCGAGATGTTCTCCCCGTTGTCACTGTTGACCGTGAGGGCACCGCGGACGGCCAGGTCGATAATGGTGGCCGCGGTCTCGCGGGTGTCGACCTGGCCATCGATCAGCAGCCCAGCCTCGGCGACCGGAATCTTGGGCGGTGAGAAGGCCACCGGGATCGTGATGTCGGGATCATTACGCCCAACCACCCCCTGGGAGCCGGGCAACGGTACGGTTCCCGGCGCCAGGCCGACATACCGCTCATCGCGACCGTTGCGCCGCCACCACCAGATGCCACCCAGCAGGGAGGCGATGGCGGTCAGTCCGGTCAGGCCCACCACCCCGTACAGCTTGAGCCGGCCGGCCCTGCTGCCGTCGGTCTGCAGGTCCGGCGTATTGGCGGCCACCAGGCCATCTTTGATCTTGACACCGATGGTCACCCCGTCCCCGGCTGGCACGGTGCTGGCCGCGAAGTGTGCCACCCCTTGAGACTTGGTTGCGGAGTCGCAGGTGTTCTTGCTCTGCACCGGACCGCTGAAGCAGGACACGTCCTGCGCCCCGCCGGGCACGGTGGCGGTGATGCTGACCTGCTGGATCGTGGCATCCCAATCCGAGCCGGTGGCGTCCCAGTACAGCTCGTCAAATCCCTTCTGGTCACGGACCGCGCCCTTGACGTCGTACGAGATGACGTAGCTGGCACTGGTCGAGGACAACGTCCGGTCCGGATCGCCGATCCGGATCCGCAGGGTGCCGTCCCGGCCACTGACGGACTTGGTCGTGGTGAACGAGTCGGGTGCACCTGACGGGCTGTTCACCGAGATGTTGGAGATGGTGTAGATCGCGTCGTTCTTCTTGTCCCACTTCTCCCTGATCACCAGGATGCGATCGATGCCATGCCGACCGGAGCCGGCGAACTGGTAGTCGATCGTCTCCTTCACGTGCAGCAGGCCGGACTTGTCCAGCTGGTAGTCAATGGTGTAGTTGCTGATCGAGTCGCCAGCGGCATAGGCCGGCGGGACGGCGAGGCACCAGGCGGCAGCAGCCAAGAAGGCCACCATCAGTAGCAGCCGATGCGGGACCGGCCGGCTCCGGGTGGACAGCACTGCTGCTTCGCTGCGAGTTTCGTTCAACGGTCAGGCTCTCCTTGTTGCGTTGGGCTTGCTTCGCTGGGCCAGGGCTCGCTCTGCTTCGCGGCGAGATTCGCGTTCGGCGATGGTTTGCCGCTTGTCGTACTCCCGCTTGCCGGTGGCCACCGCGATTTCCACCTTTGCATACCCGTCGACGAAGTACATCGCTAATGGCACCAGCGTCCTGCCGCCTGCCGCGGTATCACGTTCTATCCTGCTGATCTCCCGTCGGTTCAACAGCAGCTTCCTCGTCCGCCGCGCGGTGTGGTTGGTCCAGGTGCCATGGCTGTACTCAGGAATGTGTGCCGACCGCAGCCACACCTCACCGTCATCGACGGTGGCAAATGCGTCGACCAGCGAGGCCCGGCCTTCCCGCAAGGACTTCACCTCGGTACCGGTCAGCACCAGACCGGCCTCAAAGGTGTTGTGGATCAGATAGTCATGTCGCGCCTTCTTGTTCTGCGCGATCAACTTGCGGCCGCCCTTGTCCGGTGCCGTCTTGCCCTGTTTCATGTGCTCATCCTCTCCCGCTGTCCCGCTCGGCCGCTGCACCACCCCTGTCGGAAAGCAGCCAGACGACCTCGAGCAGCAGAAAGTGGCTGCCCGACGACGGTCAGACAGCCACTCGCGTCTCGGTTCTGCCGGGGGTCAGAACAGCCCGGTGCTCATCGGATTCATCATGGTGCCGTCCTCCCAGGTCATCAGGTGCAGATGGCAGCCGGTCGAGTATCCAGTGGTGCCGACATAGCCGATCACCTGCCCCTTGGAGACGTGCTGGCCGACGCCCACGATATAGCGGATGGCGTGGTTGTATCCGGTGGTCACGTAATGGCCGTTGATGTTGCCATGGTCGATCATCAGCCGGTTGCCATAGCCGGCGTTGAAGTACCTCTCCGACACCGTACCGGCGTACGGGGCCCGCATCGGCGTGCCGCAGCCGACGCCGAAGTCGGTGCCGTCATGGAGTTTCCAGTAATGCAGCACCGGGTGAAACCGCATGCCGTATGGCGAGGTGATCGGCCCGTCGACCGGCATGCTGAAGCCGGATCCCCCAGCCGACGTCTGGCTGCGCTTTCGCGGGGTGGACCGATGGGAACGTGAACTGGACTGGCTCTGTGAGCTCGGCCGGCCCGGCGAGCTGGACTGGCTCTGTGAGCTCGACCGGCTTCGCGAGCTGGACGGGCTGTGCGAGCTGGACTGACGCTCCGCCTGAGCAGACTGCCGACGAGCCTCCGCAGCCTGTCGACGAGCCTCCGCAGCATGTCGTTGAGCCTTCTCGATCTGCTTGCGGTTCCGCGCCTCCGCGGCAGCCTGCCGGGCCGCCGCGGCAGCCTGCCGGGCCGCCGCGGCCGCCTTCTGGGCGGCAATCCGGGCGGCGATCCGCTGATCCACCGCTGTTCGCTCGGTCTGCAGCTCGCCGTACCGCTCCTTGTCCGCGTTGACCTCGCCCTGCGCGGCCTTCCTGGCTACGGTGGATTTCTGCACCAAAGCCGCGACCGAAGCCTGCTGGGCTGCCGCCTGCCGCTTCAGCCCCTGACGTGTGTTGAGGTTCGCTGCTGCTGCGGCGCGGTCCTTGGCAATCTCGGCTTCGAGGTTGGTCTGGAGGGCCCGCTCGGCCTTGAGTTTTCGTTGCAGGGCGGTCAGCCGGTCCATGGTGGCCTGGGTGGTGTCGAACATGGTGGTGGACCATTGCAGCCGGGTTGCCAGATCAGCCGTGGACGAGTTCTCCGCCAGGATAGCGATGCCGACCAGATTGGTCTGCTGCTGATACTGGCTGCGTACCACGCTGCCGACCTGCAGCTGTTCGACATCAACGGCCTGCTGACCCTTGACCACTGCAGCCTTCGCCTTGGCCAGCGCCTTTTCCGCCTGGTCCAGTTTCAGCTCCATTGCCTGATCACGCTGTTGCGCCATGGCCAGGTCTTGTTGGGTGCGGGCAAGTTCGGCCTCAGCACCGGCCAGCCTCTGCTCTGACCGCTCCACGGCGGCGGCCGCGCTGGAAAGCTCAGAAGTGGACTCGTTGAGCTGCTGCCTGCTGTTCTCCAACTGCTTGCTGATCCGTGCCTTCTTGTCCGACAAGTCATCGGCCGACGCCGACGGGACCGCCAAGGTGAACCCGACAGCACAGACGGCCAGCAGACCCACCACGGTCCGAACCCGCCTGGTCACGGCGGCCCGCCGGCGGCCGGTCGGGTCGCCGCCAGGTCCCGCAGCAGTGCTGCGGGTGAATGCCGGCCGAGGCCAGGCGAAGCGACCGTGATGCTGATCGGCTTCGCCGCTGGCCGGGACGCCCGTGGGGACGTAGGGAAGATCCGGAGCCACAAGCTTTCCCCACTCTCAGTCTCGATGTGCTCTCACGCCGAAATGATGATCACACTCGAAGGTACTTTCTGGTGGTAATGAGCGTCGGCACTATAGCCAGAAGGAGTCCGACAATGGCAACCCCTGCCATTGCCAGTCCCGCCTGGTTCCAGCCGATCCAGGGTAAAGACTGGATGGAGACTTCAGCCTTTCGCTTGATAATGAAGTACACACTTGAGGCAAGCGTCGCACAGGACAAGGCAGCACCGATTAATGCCGAAAGGATAGCCTCAAACAGGAACGGAAGTGTGATGTAGAGATTACTAGCGCCCACCAGCCTCATGATGCCAACTTCCCGTCGTCGGGCGAAGGCGGCCAGCCTGATCGTGTTGCCGATCTGGAGTGCGGCAGCGAGCAGCAGCAGCGCACTGGAGATGATAGTCCCCCACTGCAGCAGACTCAGCCAGCTGAAGAACGGATCCAGATATTTGCGCAGATCCTGCACGGTCTGGACGCCCGTCAACCCGGCCACCGCGCTGACCACGCCCTGGTACTGCTCCGGGTTCTTCAGCTTCACCCGGTAGGACTCCTGCATCTGGTCCTGAGTCAGCGAATCCTGGATCGGGTTGCCCTGATAGGCCTTCTTGAACTCTTGGTACGCCTCGGCCTTGCTTTCGTAGTAGACGGACTGGACCTCAGGGTTGGACTCTAAGGTGCTCTTGATGGTGGCCTTCTGAGCCGTGGCCACGCCGTGACCAGGATCGCAGTTGTCCCCCTTGGTGTCAGCAGTGCACAGGAAGACCGAGATCTCGATCTTGTCGTACCAGCGGCCCTTCATCAGGTCGACCTGCTGGCTGGCCAGTAGCCCGGCGCCAAAGAGGGAGAGCGACACCCACATGGTGACGATCACCGCAAGGGTCATGGTCAGATTGCGACGTAGGCCCTGCCAGGTCTCGGAAAAAATATGGCGATAGCGCATTTGTTTGTCCTCGTACGTATCCGACGGTCTTGTCAGTGGTGGGGGAAGAGTGACAGATCATCACTGGTAGCCGTAGACGCCCTTGCTCTGGTCACGAACGACCAGACCCGTATCCAGCTCAATCACCCGCTTGCGCATCTGGTCGACGATGGTCGAGTCATGGGTGGCCATCAAGACGGTCGTGTCCGACCGGTTGATCCGGTCCAGCAGCTTCATGATCCCGACGCTGGTCGCCGGATCGAGATTTCCGGTTGGTTCGTCGGCGATCAGGATCTTCGGCCGGTTGACGAAGGCACGGGCAATCGCGACCCGTTGCTGCTCGCCCCCGGAAAGCTCCTCGCAAAACCGTTCCCCCTTGCCGTCCAGGCCGACCAGGCTCAAGGTCTCGGGCACCACCTTGTTGATGACGCCGCGGGACTTGCCGATCACCTGCAGGGCGAAGCCCACGTTCTCGGCGACCGTCTTGCCAGGCAGCAGGCGGAAATCCTGGAAGACAGTGCCAATTTGGCGCCGCATTTCCGGGATCTTCCAGCTGTGCAGCTTGCTCAGCTCCCGGCCGGCCACGTACACCTGACCCGAGCTGGCCCTGAGCTCCCGCAGGATCAGTCGCAGGAAGGTGGATTTACCGGAGCCGGAGGCACCGACCAGGAAGACGAACTCACCCTTGTCTATGTCGACGGTCACGTCCTTCAGGGCTGCGCGACGCTGCCCCTCGTACCTCTTGGTCACACTGTCGAATCGAATCACGGTTTCACTTGAGGCCGGGCTAGACAATGGGGCCGGCGCGTGGCAGCGCCGGTGAACGGCCACAGCGCAGTCTAGGCGACGAATCCGGGATCACGCGCCTTCTGCGGGCGACCATGCTTGGGCGAGTCGCTCCATGCCGGTCAACCAGCCTCGGAGAACTCAGGGCCAACGTGGAATCTCGCCGACCGGCCCGGCAACCTCAGGCGCTCACCTCGGAGGTACGCCGCCAGCGGATGCCGGAGTCGATGAAACCGTCAATGTCGCCGTCGAAGACCGCATCCGGGTTGCTCACCTCGAAGTCGGTGCGCAGGTCCTTCACCATCTGGTACGGGTGCAGGACATAGGACCGCATCTGCGAGCCCCAGCTGTTGCCGCCATCCCCCTTGAGCGCGTTCATCTCGGTCTCCCGATCCAGCCGGGCCTTGTCCAGCAGCCGCGACTGGAGCACCCGCAGGGCTGCCGCCTTGTTCTGCAGCTGAGACTTCTCGTTCTGGCACGACACCACGATGCCGGTCGGCAGGTGGGTGATCCGAACGGCGGAGTCGGTGGTGTTGACACTCTGACCGCCGGGTCCGGAGGACCGGAACACGTCCACCCGGATGTCCGGCTCACCGACGTCGATGTGGTCTGCCTCCTCGGTGACCGGCAGAACCTCGACGCCGGCGAACGAGGTCTGCCGCCGGCCCTGGTTGTCGAACGGGGAGATCCGGACCAGCCGGTGAGTTCCCTGCTCCACTGACAGGGTCCCGTAGGCGAACGGGGCCTTGACCGTGAAGGTCGCCGACTTGATGCCGGCTTCCTCGGCATAGGACGTGTCGTACACCTCGGTGCCGTAGCCGTGCCGCTCGGCCCAGCGCAGGTACATCCGCAACAGCATGGCGGCAAAGTCCGCCGCGTCGATGCCGCCCGCCTCGGAGCGGATGGTGACCAGGGCCGCCCGTTCGTCGTACTCACCGGACAGCAGGGTGCGGACCTCGAGCTGCTCAATGGCCTGCTGCAGCGAGCCGAGCTCCGACACCGCCTCGGCCAGGCTGGCCGGGTCGGACTCCTCCTGGGCCAGCTGGACCAGGATGCCGAGATCATCGAGGCGGGACCGCAAGGACTCCAGCCGTTCGACC
>JBBSQO010000109.1:0-6839 GCA_038244025.1 Propionibacteriales bacterium | reverse complement strand
CTCGTCCAGCAGCGCTCCATCGGCTACCGACCAGTCCCGGCCTGGCCGGTAGCTGTCCGCCAGCACCTGGCACTCGGCTGCGGACAGGATCGGTTCACCAACGTGGGCGGCCAGCCGGGGATCAGCCAGCCGGGCCAGCACACCCGGAGCGGCCAGTGGTGGCCACCAGGCATGGCAGAACATCTTCCAGGCCGCGGTGTCGGTGACCAGCTCATCGAACAGGTCACGTTCCAGATCAAGCTCGTCGGGCTTGGTGGACCACAGGGCCGACAACAGGGCGGCCTCGGCGGCGGGCCGGCCGCTGTTCACCTTGTGCGAGCGAAGGACCGACCGGCGGATCTCCATCAACCGGTCTGCGGCCAGGGTCAGCACCTCGCCCTTGACCGAGAGCCGCAGCTGGGGTGTCTGGGCGTCACCCCGCCCAGAGTCACCTCGGCCCAATTCGCCCATCAGTGGCTCGTTGACCAGCCGGCGCAGCACCAGGGTCATTTTCAGGCTGCCCTTCACCGCGGCGGCTGCGGTGGAGTCGATCCGCTCGCCGCTGATCGCAACGACATCGCCTGCGACCGCGCTGATCGGTCGCAGGGTGACCGAGTCCTCGCCGAGGGAGGGCAGCACGCGCTCGATGTAGTTCATGAAAACAGAGCTCGGCCCGACCACCAGCACCCCGCCATTCTCGAACCGGCGCCGATGAGAGTACAGCAGGTAGGCCGCCCGATGTAGGGCGGCCACCGTCTTTCCCGTACCGGGGCCACCGGAGATTATCGTGACGCCCTGCCAGGGGGCGCGGATGGCCTCATCTTGTTCGGCCTGGATGGTGGCGACGATGTCCTTCATGGTGTGACCGCGGGCGCGGGATAGGGCAGCCATCAGGGCACCCTCGCCGACCACCACCAGGTCGGAGTCGTGCTCGTCATCGAGCAGGTCATCCTCAATCCCGACCACCCGGGCACCCTGGCAGCGCAGTACCCGTCGGCGGACCACCTCCATCGGGTCGGCCGGGGTGGCCCGGTAGAACGGCTCGGCTGCACGGGCCCGCCAGTCGATCACCAGCGGCTCGTAGTCATCGTCTCGGACCCCGATCCGACCCACGTAACGGACCTCGTCATCGGTACGGTCCAGCCGGCCGAACACCAGTCCCTCGTGTTCGGCGTCCAAGGTGGCCAGCCGCTTGGCCGACTGGAAGGCGAAGACATCGCGTTCGTACAGGCCGGTGCCATCCTCTTCGCGGACGAAGCGGGTGCGGTCGGACTGGAACAGGGACCGCCCCTCACTGGCGACCTGCTGGGCCGAGCGGGTGGCTTCGGCAAGCCGGCGATAAACCATGTCGACGTGGGCTTGCTCGATGGCCAGTTCGTGTTCCACCGTGGTGGTGGTGTGCTGAGCAGTCAAGAAGTCGGTTCCTCAGGTGCAGAGAACGAGATTGAGTGAAAACGAACACTCCACCCTACCTGCTCCGCGGCCGGTCATCTAACCGGAGATCAGTTGACTGACAGCAGGTCATGACAGGCGTAGGAGGCCAGTGCACCGGACAGGATGATCTGGGGCGGTCCGGCACCGCCACGGCTATGGGGCCCGGCCAGGAACAGCCGGTCGACACTGCTACGGATCGGTGGCCGCCGCAGCCAGCTGCGTGGTCCCTGCCAGGCGATTCCGGCGCCGGGCACCGGCCTGGTCCGGGTGTAGTCATGGCTGGTGCGCAAGGTGTGGCCGTCACCCTGTGGAAGCTCGAAGATCACGGTGTCCAGGGTGTCGGAGTGGACCACCGTCTCCATGGGTTTCGTGGTTGCCTGCCCTGCGCCTACCGGCTGTCGGCCCGCCTGCTGTCCGCCTGCCTCAGCGGCAGGTGCAGCGATGAAGGTGCGGCTGACGGTCGGTGCCTGGGCAGCGGAGACCTGGTGCAGCGCACGTCGTTCCGCAGAGGCACAGTGCGGGTCAAGGAAACCGTCATAGCACTGCCAGGGGTCGGTGGCACAGATCACCGCGTCACCGGTCAGTTCCTCGGCAGGCCCTGCGCCGGCCCGTGAGATTGCGACGCCACGTGCGGCACCGTGCGCGTCGACGATGATCTTCGTGACCTCTGTCTGGTACGCCACCTCGACCCTGCGCAGCTCGAGCCGGTCGGCCAGCAGCTGGATCAGCCGAGTGGCTTCCACCGGGCCGTCGGCGTCGGTGATCGACCAGCGACCGAACGTTCGGTCGATGGACAGCTGAACGGCGCACCAGGCCGGAGTCCGTCGTGGCTCCGAACCCAGCCGGGTGGCGACCGACCGGATGATCGCGGCCAGATGCGGTTCGTCGATGGATCGGGCCAGGTCGTCGATGGTGCGACGGTACCGCAGTCTCTTCCTCACCCTGCGGGTCAGCTGGGACCGGTCACGGAGTTCGGACTCCTGCCCCAGCGGGCGCAGCACCTGCCAGACCTGGTCGAGCTCATCGAGCAGGTCGCGCCACCGAAGAGCCGCCCTGGGCCCGTAGGCTCTGGTCAGGTTGGATGTCTGCGCACCGCGCTCGGTGGGCAGGATGAGCTCGGTCTGGTCGGCGAAGACGTGACGGGTCGGTGGCGCCGGTACCAGAGCCAGCCCAGCGCGTGTCAGCTCTGCCTCCAGTGGCCGCCCGCTCTTGGTGAACAGGTCGCGCCAGGGAGCCGGGACTCCCAGCACCGCGGGCATGGCCTCGTCCGGCCCGAGTCGTCCGCCGAGACTGGTCCGTCTCTCCAGCAGCCGGACAGTGTGGCCTGCCTTCGCCAGTCTGGCTGCGGCGGCCATCCCAGCCAGTGAGCCGCCGATCACGATGACCGAGGTGCCCAGGGGAGCGGCCATGGCATCAGAGCCGGGCTGTCTTCAGGTGCGGTTCGATGTCGACGGCCGCCAGGTCACCGTACGCCTCGGTGAACCGTTGCCGGAACGTGCCGGCGATCCGGTACTCCTGGGTGCCCTTGATGGCAATGACATAGCTGGCGAGCAGCGAGCCGATCTGGGCGCAGCGCTCCAGGTTGACCCCCCAGTCCAGACCAGCCACGAACCCGGCCCGGAAGGCGTCCCCGACACCAGTCGGGTCCACCCGTGCCGTCTCCCTGGCAATCGGCACGTCGATCCGCTGCTGATCGTGTGCCTCGATGCTGGCACCACCCTTGCCACGGGTAATGATGCGGTAGCCGACCCGTTCGATGATCTCGTCGTGGGACCAGCCGGTCTTCTGCTGGATCACGGAATCCTCGTAGTCATTGGAGAAGAGGTAGCTGGCGCCATCGATCAGCTGCCGGATCGCCGGGCCATCCATCCACGCCACCTGCTGCGACGGGTCCGCCAGGAAGGCATAGCCGCGGGCGCGGCATTCGTCGGTGTGCCGTTGCATGGCTTCGGGGTCGTTGGGGGATATCACTACCAGGTCGAGGCCGCCGACCTTGGTGGCAATCGGCTGCAGCTCGATCTGGCGGGCCTCAGCCATCGCACCGGTGTAGAAGGAGCCGATCTGGGCGTTGTCGGAGTCGGTCGTACAGACAAACCGGGCGGTGTGTGCGGTCTCGGAGACGTGAACCGGCCAGGTGATCACGCCGTGACGATCCAGCCAGGCCCGGTACTCACCGAAGTCCTCGCCGACGGCACCAATGAGCAGCGGGTGCAGCCCGAGGACCGCCAGTCCGAAGCAGATGTTAGGAGCCACGCCGCCCCGCTTGATCTGCAGATCATTCACCAGAAAGGATAGTGAGACCCGGTCGAGCGCCTCCGGCACCAGCGATTCGGAGAACTTACCCGGAAAGGTCATCAGATGGTCCATGGCAATGGAGCCCGTCACTGCGATGTTCACCGTGCGAGCCTAGCGGCAACTCGCTACCTGCAGTTGCTGTACAGGGTCACGGAACCGGCAAGTAGCGGCACTGAACCGGCGGGTAGCACTGAACCGGCAGGAAGTGGTCGCTTCCGGTGGATTGCCTGCATTGCTCGAGCGTCGCCGTTCGAATCTAGCGAGACGACCGGATCTTGGCGCTGACCCCTTGGACCCAAGAGGGTTATGTTCGCAGCATGCTAGATCTGGTCCGGCGTCGATCGCTTGTTGAAGACCTCGCTGCGCTGCGTGATGGCTCAGTTGATGTGCGCGGTTATGTGAACGCCGTGTGTGACCGGATCCAGCAGTGTGAACCTCAGATCCATGCCTTCGTTCCGGAAAACGGTCGGCGTCACCGTCTGTTGGAGTCCATCGAATCTGTTGACGCGGTAAGGGATATGCCGCTCTCCGGTGTCCCGGTGGGAATTAAGGACATCATCAGGGTTGACGGGATGCAGACCAAGGCCGGGTCAATGTTGCCGTCCGGTCTATTTGCTGGCGCTCAGGCCTCCGTGGTGGACCGGCTACTAGCCGCGGGTGCTGTGGTGGCGGGTAAAACCGTGACGGCCGAGTTTGCCGTAGCTGCTCCTGGTCCGACTGCGAACCCGCACGACCTCCGGCACACGCCGGGTGGTTCGAGCAGTGGGTCCGCCGCCGCAGTAGCCGCGGGAATGGTGCCGCTCGCCCTTGGCACTCAGACGATTGGCTCGGTGATCCGTCCGGCAGCTTACTGCGGCGTTGTTGGTTTTAGGCCCAGCTGGGGCCGAATTGCCACTGACGGGATCATCGCTAACGCACCTTCTCTGGATGCGGTAGGTCTTTTTGCGGCGGATGTGAGCAGCGCAACATTGGCTGCGGCGGTTCTGTGTGACAACTGGCAGCCCGGGTACGACGCTGATCGCGCGCCGGTCCTAGGCATCCCCGTTGGGCCCTTCCTGGACCGGGCCTCGCCGACGGCGCTAGATACCTTTGAGAAGCAGGTGAAGGTGTTATGCGCGGCGGACTTCGAAGTGCGCTCGGTGCCCATGATGGACGACTTCGACGAGCTGGCCAATCAACTCCTCGTCATTAACAGGTACGAACTCGCTCAGGTGCACACGGGTTGGTATCGCGACTTCAGGCGTCGCTACCGAGAGCAGACCGCACGGGCGGTTGAGCAGGGACTGATGATCACTCGCAGGGACTACACCAGCGCCCTGCAATGGCGCGGACACTTCATAGACCGACTGATCAACATCATGGCAGATAACGACATCGACCTGTGGATCTCACCCGCCGCCACCGGACCCGCGCCAGATGGGTTGCACAGTACCGGTGACCCTGCCATGTGCGTTCCGTACAGCCTCGCAGGTATGCCGGCCATCACCTTGCCCGCACGGGCTGACTGGACGGAGCTACCCCTCGGCCTGCAGTGCGCCGCTAGTCTTGGTGGTGATGAGAAGCTACTGGCCTGGTCAGCCATCATCGAATCGGCTCTCGAAAGAGCCCGACCGACGTCACAAGTCAGCTCGACCGACGCGCCGGGCTGAGGGACTCGAGCGGCGTAGCAGGGCTGGTGCGACCGGCACTAGGCTTCGGGGATGACTGAACCCGAATCCATCCAGCGAGTCAGCGAGCCACTGGAGACCGTGGACGAATCCTGGACCAGGGCGCTGGCCGTGGTCGCGCATCCTGACGATCTTGAATTCGGTGCGGCCGCAGCCATTGCACACTGGACAGACCAGGCCAAGCACATTGTCTACTGCATGGTGACCAGTGGTGAGGCCGGAATCGATGGCCTGCACCCGACCGAGTGCAAGTTCGTCCGAGAAGCCGAGCAAGTCGAGTCGGCGCGGATTGTCGGCGTCGAGACGGTCGACTTCCTCGGTCTCCCCGACGGGATTCTCGAGTACGGCGTGCCGTTGCGACGGACCATCTGTGCCGAGGTACGCAAGCACCGGCCCGAGATCGTGATCACCAACAACTTCAAGAACTCCTGGGGTGGCCGGGCACTCAACCAGGCCGACCACATTGCCGCCGGCCGGGCAACGCTGGATGCGGTCCGGGATGCCGGCAACAGGTGGGTCTTTCCCGAGCAGGTCAACTCCGGGCTCGAACCTTGGGGAGGCGTACGGCAGGTGTGGGCCGCAGGATCACCGGATGCCCACCATGCCGTGGATATCACCGGAACCTTTGATCGCGGGGTGCAGTCGCTACGGGCACACAAGGCTTACATCGATGGACTCGGCTGGGAGCTTTTTGACCCTGCTGAGTTCTTGGCCGACAACTCCCAGCTCGCCGGGGCTCGGCTCGGCGTTACTTACGCCGCTGCCTTCGAGGTGTTCAGGATGGGGTTCGACGACTGACTTTGGCAGTTACTGCACCAGAGTCACGGTTACACCTTGAATGGGTGCGCGGGCGAGCCTGGCGTCTGCGGTGACGAGAGGAACCTCTAGCCCGCGCGCGGCAGCCACGTAGCAGCCAGCGCTGATGCGAAGCCGGTATCGATCTGTCCACACCTCTGGGATCAGCAACTCTCCGGCAATACGGGTCAGCCGGAGCACTTTCCAGTCTGCCACCGCCTGGTCGGCTCGCGGTGCCGCTATGGTGCTGGCGAGTTCGAGTCGAGCAATGGCTGACAGCACCTCCACATCCACAATGTCAGGTGCGTACAGTTCTGATCCTTGCAACTGCCGTAGCGCGGCATCATGGCGTGGTGATGGTAGGAGCGCGTCAATTGCCACGCTGGCGTCGAGGACGACTGTCATAGTCACGATGGCGACTTGGACTGATTCTCACGAATTTCGTCGATAACCGCGGCTGCATCGATGTCGATCCGCTCTTCGGCCCGTGATCGCATCCGGCCAACCCATTCATCGACACTCGGGTGCGGAAACAGGTGCTCGAACTCCTCATCGATCGCCTGCTGCTGTTTGGCGAACACGGGCACCAGGTCGGTGCCGTAGCTCGCCGTTGCCGCTGCGGTTGCCGTGGATAGCCGATGCCCGATTCGGGTCGCATACGCACTGAGG